>SKNI01000687.1 GCA_007120615.1 Myxococcales bacterium
TACCGGCGGACTCGTAGGCTCCAACGAGGACGAAGGCCTTATCGAATATTCCTTTGCAAATGCGACTATTGTGGCATCCGACAATGCTGGTGGTCTGGCTGGTTCAAACCGCGATGATGCCGAAATCCGAATGTCCTACGCAGTGGGGAGTCTCGACGGGTCCGACGCTGGCCACATTGGTGGTCTGGTGGCCACTAACTTTTCGACCATCACCCAGTCCTACGCTGCTGTAGGCTTCATCAATACCACCTCTCCTAAAGGTCTCGTCAGCTTTGACAATGATGGCGAAGTAACCCACTCCTACTGGGATACTGTTGTTACGGGCACCAATGAAAGCGAAGGTGGTGAAGGGCTTACCACCTCGGAGATGGGCGATGAGTCCAACTTCCACGAGAGCTGGGTCTTCTGCCCTGCCACCGATTGTGTGTGGGAGATGCCCGCCGGCGGTCCGCCCCAACTGGAATGGGTTGATTTCTAAACCACAGGTATGACCCAAATACCTGGAGATAAAAAAAGCCTCTCACATATCCTGTGAGAGGCTTTTTCAACTCTGAGATTTAGGATTGGAGTTTCCTTATTCTCGATAGACGTAAATCGTCTCCGTCGTGGAGATTCCGGCGTCATTTCGGGTGACCACGGAGATTCGATTCATCCCATCAAAGAGGGGAACATCGGTAGAGACCTCGGCTCGCTGAGCTCCTACGGCTTGATAGTTAAGCTTGCGAGTGCGCACCTGGCCGGGACCGTCCTGACGATGAACGATGATATAATAATCCTGGATATTCCAGTCGTCTTCGATGAACCCTTCGAGCTTCACGGCTCGCTGGGAGGTGAGCATGGAAGACGGCGAGAGCGATACTCGTGGTTTTTGGAACCACATCATCCGTTCGATGCCGCTGAGTTCTCCCGAAGCCCCTTCGCTGGCAGTGACGTTGGAGTTTTCAACCCAGCCGGAGCGGCCATCGAGCTGAACTTTAAGCCAGTCGCCGGAGCGCGCGGTTACCGGAAGTGTTGCTCCGCTTGCGGCGGTGGCGATGGGATCGGTGTCCGCACTGGCTCCCACATACAAGGTGGCCGGTGCGTTACCTACCGTGGCGCTACCTTGCCAATCTTCTACGTTGCGCTCTCCTTCCACCACGGGAAGGGTGAATTTCTTCTGAACGAAATCCCGATATCCGGCGTCGTAAACATCGATCTCCATGGTGACTTTATTGTCCGACGGCATTCTGCGGACTTCACACTCAAAGTCCACGCTCTGCGAGGCCCCCGGCCCCAGATCGGAGACCACGCCCCGGCCGGAGTCGAGATAGATCGCATTGCCGGTGAGATTCTTCAGATAAAGAGTGGTATCAGCGCCGGTAACCGTGCCCTGATTCTGCAGATGGACCCGAAGATTGATCTTGTCGCCGACTCGAAGCACTCCGTCGTTATTATCGTTGGTGATCTCGTAGGTAAATGCGTAATGGGGCTGCTCTTTGCCTTCGATGACCAGGTCGTAATTATGCTTCCCGGCGTAGTCCTGCACGTCATCGCTGACCGAGAACTCGATGCGATCGTGGCGACTGCGCGAATCCTGAGGGATATCGACGTTGATGGTCCACTCCGCGGTCTCGCCGGGGTCGACTTTGCCGAAGACGAATTCCCGGTGGCGCAGAAGGGGATTGTCGCTCTTGGTCAACGCTTTGACTCGGTATAGAGGCTCAGAGCTTCGGTTGGTGAGAAAGCCGGTAAGCTCCACTTTACCGCCGGCTTGCGCCGCTCCATTTTCCGAAGACTCGACTCGCAGCTCATAGGTCGGCTCGCTCGGCGAGCTGCCTGCAGTCCAGTCCACGCCCAACTGGGCCAATTCTTCTTGAATCTTGGAGAGCTCCGTATCAAATACCGCCTCCAACTCGCCCTGAAGTGCTTCGAGGAGAATATCCCGTCGAAATTGGTCGCCGGCGCCCTTGAGGAGCCTGGAGGCCAATTTGATCTCAAAATCTTCTCGAAATTCGTTGGGATCGACAAATTCATCTTCTTCCCCGGCTTCTTCATCGAGATATCGAATATGACGAAGCGAATCTCCCACGTCGGGACGGGTGCTGGGATTTTTCAGCGCGCCGTCCATATCGCGCTCTCGCTGCATCGACTGCGATAAGAAGAGGTTGACCGAATCCGGTCGCACGTCCACGGGAATCGTGTGGAGATCGGGGACGATCCCCGTATTCTGAATGGAGACACCTCCGGGAGTCAGATATTGAGCCACGGTCAACTTCAAGGCCGAATCATCGGGGAATTCATAAAGAATCTGGACCGTGCCTTTTCCGAAGGTCGTATCGCCCAGAACCACGGCCCGCTCGTTTTTCTGCAGCGCACCGGCGACGATCTCGGAGGCCGACGCGCTTCCTCCGTTAACCAGAACGATAATGGGATAATCTCCTTCCGTCCCTCGCTGGCTGGCTTCCTGGGTTTCTCGAAGGGTATTTCCCACACCCACGGTGCTGACGATGGTCCCTTCTTTCAAGAAGAGGTCGCTGACCCGAATGCTCTGCTCCAAGAGCCCGCCGGGATTATCACGCATATCCAGCACCAGTCCCTGCATCCCGCCCATCTGTTCGCGCAATTCTTCCAGGTGAGAGCGGACGTCGTTGAAGGTATTGGCCTGAAAATTCTTGATCCTCAGATAGCCCACCTTGTCGGCCAGGGGCTTGCTGTCGACGCTGTCGATTTTGATGATGTCTCGGGTCACCGTAAACTGGCGAGGCTCCGACCAATTGGCTCGCTGAATCCACAATTCCACATCGGTACCCGGTTCTCCCCGCAGGCGATTGACCGCCTCGTTGAGATTCATATTGACCGTGGACTCCTCTCCAATGCGCACGATCGTATCCTGGGCCCGAATTCCCTTCTGGGAGGCCGGGGTGCCGTCGATGGGGCTGATCACGGTCAACTCCCCGTCGCGGATCGAGATCACGATTCCCAGACCTCCGAATTGACCGCCGGTCTGGGTCTGCATCTCTTCATAATGGGTGGGTGGCAGCAGACCGCTATGAGGGTCGAGGGTGGACAAAAGCCCGTTGATCGCGGCGTATTCCACGTCTTTTGCTTCTCGTTCCGGATCGGGGGGCAGGTTTCGCTCCACGAACATAAAGACTTCTTTAAGTCGCAGACTCATCTCCCAGAGACTCTCCATGGGAGTCATCTCAAAGGTCTGCTCCTTCTCGCCCACCAAGATCTCGATCTTCTCGGGCATGGTTTTGTCGTCTTCGTCGCGCTCGTAGCGAACCACGAATTCGGGGATCTGGTTTTGCACCGAATCCAGGGCCGCCAGAAACATCTCGCCGGGATCGATTCGCTCGGGCTCGACGTAATTCTCTTTGATCTGGAGAAGAACCCGGTTGAAGATCCGCAAGGAGGAGATCTTATATTCGTCCTCCCCGCTCTCTCCCGCCGACACTTCGGCGTGGCGCAGATCGAATTGAACCCCGCGCTCCCCCAGTTGTACACTGAGCACAAAGGCAATGGACAAGGCGATGACCGCCACGAGATAGCGACCTTTTCTTTGCAAAAATTTCATGAAAGTCCTGAATCGTCGTACATCGCCCTGCACCAAAAAACCGAGAGGAATACCCTGTTTCGAATCGCGAGCATAGGGCAAACGGTCGCCAAGCGGCAACTTCTGTCGCAACTTTTATCGTAATCGAAACTTCAGCCCCCGATCCAACCGGAGAGCCGACCCACTTAATCATGGGATCATCACGCTCAAGTTCAACGCGATAACCGGCCTTTTCCATTCCCCCAACCGATGGGGTTTCCATGTCATCAACCCACCACTTTGCTTGTCCATCGAAAGTCAACTGTGGCAAATCAGCGCCGTGGGCGTCGGGCTAGCGGGGACCAAAGGTCTGTTTTCCGACCTCTGACTTCCGACTTCCGTAACGAGGGTTGCAACCAGACCCGTCCCACGTCATCATCTACCGCATTAGACGGCGGTTGATTTGATAGTGTTAAGATTTCCATCGGAGAGTTGCGGTTCATGTCCATGATGCCCTCAGTCGGCGATCTCGTCGACGAAGTCTTCCGAATTGAGGAAGAATTAGATCACGGAAACTTCGGCGCGGTCTATAAGGTCTCAGACCTCATAGAGCAGCGCATCCTCGCGATGAAGGTCCTCAAACCGGGCCCTCACGACGAAGATGAGTTGCGTCAGCGCTTTGAGCGCGAAGCCCGCCTGATCTACAGCCTTCGACATCCCCATGTGGTCCAGGTCTTTTATTATGGCCAGACCGACTCCGGCCTCCCCTATATGGCGATGGAGTATCTGCAGGGCACCGACCTGCGGGCCCTGTTGCAACATCACGGCTCTCTCTCCAATGCATTGGCTCGACGCATCACCATTGAGGCCCTCTCCGCGCTCCACGCCGCTCATGATATGGGGATCATTCACCGGGACCTAAAACCGGCCAATATCTATCTGGTCAACGACGGCGGCAAAGGCCACGTAAAGGTTTTGGACTTCGGATTTGCCAAAGCCCTGGAGAGCGAGGTCAACGACGAGATCACCAACGCCGGCACCCTGGTGGGGACCCCGGCCTATATGTCGCCGGAGTTGGTTCATAAAAAGGACGTCGGCCCCGGCGCCGATATCTACGCCATGGGGTTGATCCTGGCCGAGATGCTTCAGGGAAAGAAGATCGTTCAGATCGAGAGCATCTACGATACGATCCTCTTTCAGGGCTCGGAGAAGGACATCAAATTACCCAAGCCCCTTCGCAACTCCCAATTCGGCCCGATTCTACAAAAAGCGATCACCAAGGACCTCGACCAGCGCTACTCTTCGGCCGTGGAGATGATCGATGACCTCCGAGAGCTCGATCTCGAGGGCGTGGGTCCTTACGTAGATGACGTCTTCTTATCCACCGCCCCTCCGGAGGTAGGTAGCGCCGACCACCAGGCCAGCACCCGACCTCGCACCGATGGACGACCGTCGCTGGAGGAGGTGGACGCCGCCCTCAACGAACTCTCCGATCGATACCCCGCCGACTTTCGCGACAGCGACCCCACCGTGGAGCAAAACCAGCGCGATAAAAAGCGTCTGGTACACGCGACCCACAATGGCGCTTCCCCGGCCCGACCTGATGATCGTCTCCCCACCGATCAATTCCAGCGGGCCAGCCCCAAGCGCGAGGTCACAGACGCCGTAGAAATCTCTTCCGATCAACCGGCAGCAACCCTGGCTCAGCAGCAATACTCCCCGGAGCCATCGGGCTCCTCAGCGCTGCGAGATATCGCGGTGGGCGTCTTCGTTGGTGGTCTGGTGCTGGCGATTCTATTTATGTGGGTCAATACATTATAAACTCGAAGCGCAGACATTGAGTACCCTGACCTCGAGGATTTTCGCAGTGAATATATCGTTTAAAAACCTCCTCTCCGTCAGCGCCCTTCTGGCCTTTCTGATATGCCTGACTCCGGCCTATGCCCAGCCCCAGATGGAGTTTGCCTCCGCTCAGGCCCGGACCACTCAATATATCATCGTCATCGATGACTCCGGATCCATGCGGGTACAGACTCGGGACGGCCCGGCCGCCGATCCGGAGCGCCTGGCGATCTTCGCGGTCCAATCGCTGTTGAGCCTCCTCGATGACCGCGACGAAGTCACCGTGGTTCGCCTCAATGGACCGGCCGACGGAGAGAGCATCACCCCCGTTGCTCCCCTCACCGAGAATCGCCCCCAGCTGGAGTCGATGCTCGCTCTCGACGGGCCCATCGCCGCGTATCCGGGCCGAAGAACCCCCTGCGCGGCCGCCCTGCGCGGAATCAGTGAAGAGCTCAACGAGGCCTATCGTCCCAACGTCAATCAGGTGGTTCTCTTTTTGACCGACGGCGAGTGCAACGACGGAAACCTCAACCCCGAGACCTGGCTCTCGGGGGTGGACTCCCACGCCGACGAATTGCTTCAATTCTATCTCTTACGGTGGGAAGGCAGAGTCTACTCCCAATACCTGGTGGATCTGGCACGCCAGACCGGGGGTTCGGTCTCCCTGGTCAGCGCCGAGGATCCCACCGATCTTCTGGCCCCCTTTGCCAGCGTCCTCTCCCGCTCTCAGGGCTACGAAGCCTACCGCCTTTCGCCGCGAGATCAGGTCCTGCCCGCTCACCAGGGAGCCCGCCGAATTCGCCTGTTGGCCGTGGCCCCTGATCAGGGCCAAGATCTCTCCTTTGAGCTCTCTTCGACCACCCGGGGAGACGACCCCGACGAGATCGGGGGCACCCGAACCGGGCTTCATCAATACGAAGACGGAAAGCGCTATCGCTACGCCGCCCTCGATTATCGACCTACCGACCAGCCCGTGAGCATCTCGGTCTCCGGGGCCGGAAGTGACTGGGAGGTCGTCGCCCTTCCGGAGTACCGACTCTTTGTCAAAAGCAGCCTCCGCGAGGGACGCTGCAATCGGGAAGGCCCGGAGACCTCCTTTGTGGAAGTCGGCGGGGACACCTGCATCGTTCTGGAGTTGGTCAACGAAGAGGGCAATCGAGTGACCACCGATGTCGCCGGCAGAAGCATCGAGGCCGCCGTCGCTTACCGGGGCCCCGACGACGAGGAACCCCGAACTCTGCCGGCCAATCAAATGGGCGATGAGCCGGCCTTTCGCTTTGATCGCTCCAACCTCACCGAGGGCGACCACGTCTTTATGCCTCAAATCACCCTTCAGGGACGCCAGGGCGAAGGCGTGACGATACGCGGCTCCTCTCGCTCCTTGCAGGTATCTTCCCGCCGCGTCCAGGCCGACCCGGGACGCCTCGATCTCGACGATCTTCTCCCGGGAACCGAGCATTATCACGAGGTCACCATCGAGGGGAATTTCCCCACCACCCGGGCTCGACTCTCCGTGGAAGGGCGAAATAATCTCCCCGAATGTCTGCAATTTGCCTTAAACGGCCAGGAAGAGGGAGAAGCCCAATCCATCTCCGCCGGTCAGAAATACACCGTCGAGGTTCACGTCGACCCCTATTGTGGCCCATCGACGGACTCTGTTGTCATCGACACCGCGTTGCGACTTCAATTCGACCGCTCCGCGCAATCGGCCCCGATCCCCTCGCTGGTACTTCCGATTCGAGGAACGTTACTCCACGAGATTCGCTCACCGGCCACGGTGGAGACCTCCCTGAGGGCCGGCCAGGATAAGGACGTGACCCTTCGGCTCGGTGGAAATCACCGTCGAGATATGGAATTTATGGCCCTGATCCCGGGAACCGGGGAGCGCGCTCACTGGCCCAGACGGCACCTCGATCTACAGATCCTCGACGACGATGGGAATCCGCTGGAGGCCGACCGCGATGGAAGCCTCAGCGTCCCCGTGGTGGTAAAAGCCGACTCCGAAGAAGACGCCACCGCCGCGTTTACGCTGCGCGCAACCTCCGGAGCCTGCTGTCAGGGCGATCAATATCGCACCGAGATCGTGCTCGTACCCCGCTCCGGAACTCAGACTCCCCTTCGAATTCCCGTCGTCGTCGAGGTAGAAGACGCCCGATTATGGCAATGCTGGGGACCCACGATTCTGCGCACCATTCTGGTTCTGCTGGCGCTCTTATTGCTGGCCTATATCATCAATATGTGGCGCTCCAGTCACTTCATCGACCGCGATCGCCTGGCCGACCGCCTGGTCCCCCTTCACTGGAGCGACTTCGGTGAAACTCGCCCCCAGACTCGCTCGGCCACCGATATTCGCCGAATGGTACGCCGAAGTCTGAGCTTCACGGAGCGATTTAAAGCCTGGCTTAAGGCCAATCCCCTGGTCTTCGGCCTCCCGGGGCGCGAATATAACGAGACCGCCGAGATCATCTTAGACCGCAGCCGAAACGTTCAGCGCTCCCGATTGCGCCTTGTGGCATCCCGCGACTATATCGATGAGATACGGGCCAATCCTCGAAGCGCCATGGCCCGCCTCTACGCCACCGCTCGTGGGGGGCTCTCGTTTTACGCCGTCCCCGCCGAAGGCGACCGCATCGGAGTCTTCGAGATCAATGACTCCTTTGCTGATTTCGAAGACGCCGAAGAATTCGAGCCCAAGCTAAGACACCTGCGACGGCGCACCGAACTTTTGTCGATGAACTCCGATCGAGAACCCGATAGTATGGCCGGATGGCGCGTTGGATAAACCTGGAACACTACTCTGGAAGTGCGGGCATTTCCGTCCGCCTCAAATATTGGTGAGATCTGTGAATTCAAAACTACGAGTTGTATCTTCTTTGTTAATCGCTCTCTTCTGTCTGGCCTTTGCAACAACAGCCAGCGCCGAAGAAGCAGCCGAAGAGGCCACCTGGGATGATTCTCCCGTGCCAGCGGAGTCCACAGAAGAGGCCATAGCTCCCGGTGCAACCGACGACTCCGCAGGACCAGCAGCGGAGAGCTCCAGAGAGCGACCGGGCCATATTTTTTCGGCAACCTTCGGACCCATTCTACTTTTCATCCCGGCTTTAGAGCTCAACGGTGAATACCGCGTCCTCGATAAATTAGGAGTCGCCGCCGTCCTGGGATACGGCTCCTGGGCCACGGACCTGGAGGGAGACTCTCGAGTCCAGCAATTTCAGCTCGGCACCCAGGCCAACTACTACGTCCTCGGGGACTTCGACCACGGCCTTCACCTGGGAGCTCACCTGGAAGGACGCCGGGCAACACTGAGTACCGACGACGCTACCGCCGCGGCCAACGGACTTTTGGTTGGTGGTCTTGCGGGCTATAAAGTGGCGGCCTCCTTTGGCCTGACCTTCATGCTCCAGGCCGGCTATGCCTTTGCGTTCGTCTCCGCCACCGGCTCCGATACCGCCGGGCAGGTCCAGATCAGCCAGGACGACTCCTCCGGTCTTCCATTGCTTCGCATCAATCTGGGTTGGTCGTTTTAGGTCCGGTTGATAGCCGACCAATTCTCTTTCGTTTATCGAGTTCGTGACGTGGTCGGTTGGTCTCGATCAGGGTTGGGACGTGGTCGGTTGGTCTCGATCAGGGTTGGGACGTGGTCGGTTGGTCTCGATCAGGGTTGGGACGTGGTCGGTTGTTGTGAATTGAGGTCGACCGTTCTGGGTCGTTCCACCCTCCCTACGGCCTCGGCGCGCAAACTACGCCCGCCATCAACCGTAGCCACCATGGCCCGCAAACGCGCCTATGGCGCGAAACTGCGCGGGCCATGGTGGCTACGGTTGATGATGCGTAGTTCAGCATCAAGGCCGTAGGTAGGGTCAACCCAACTCCCAGAGGTCGATCTCCTTCGGTCCACCCAACTCCTACCGACGACCCTGGATCACACCCAGGCAACAACGGCCATTTGGCTCTCCGATCAACCGGTGATACACTGCCCCTCCACGCCACAGCGCCATAAATACTTTATTTGAATGGATCTCGTCACCAAGGGACGCACGATGAAACGCAGACTACCCGCCGCATTCTTCACCGCGATTTTGATGCTCTGGGGCTGCGGAGATCAAACTCCCAATGAAGTGAGCTCCGACGATCAGGCGATGCCACAAGTCGAAATCTTCCAGGAAGCCGTCGACCCCCTCTTTATCGTCGACATTCCCGACCGCGCGACGGTACGAGAGCTTTTCGAAGACGGTGTCGCCCACCTCCAGCCGCAAAAGACCTTTCGACAGGTCAGCGGTCTGATGGACGCCGAAGATGTCTCCGACTTTGAGTATAGCGCACGGATGGCGGACGGAACCTGGACCGGCTGGCGAGAGGTGGAGACCATCTGGTACGGGGATATCTTCTACAGTGCCCTGATTCGCCTCGACGAGCCGGCGACGGAATTGAAGCTCCGCGGTGGCGACGGCATCCTGGAGACCCAGCTCGAATTCTTCGAAGAGGTGCTGGCCCGAGATGACTTTGTCTTCCCCAATCAAAGTCACGATGTTTTTGACCCGGCAGACGA
>SKNI01000578.1 GCA_007120615.1 Myxococcales bacterium
CCAGGTATATGAATCAGAAGAATTGCGCGATCTATTGATGCTGCTGGGAGATGAGATCGCCTGCACGTTCCCAATCGAAGACCCGGAGTTGGAGCAGTGGCCCGACGGAGTGCCCGATGATCCAAATGCGGTGCGGGTCCAAATCTATGATGTGAATTCAAACCCAGCATGGACTGATATCTATCACAGAGACCTAGATGCCAATGGATCAGGATGGTTCTTCGCTTCCAGCGCTCGTAAGAACGTCACGCTAACTCCCGATCTCTGTGCCCAGGTGGGTCCGGGAGGAATCGAGCAGGTCTCCACGCAGGCCGCCTGCAATTGTGAAGCGATCATCGAGGAAAATCCCTGGTGTCTGGTACCGGCCGTAATCAACGCCGCCTGCCCGGCGAAGGCATTTGTATGCAATGGAAATATTCCGGAGTGCACGGGCGAGTCGGTTCCTCAGCAGGACGAGTGTCCCTGGGAGAATTGCCCGCCCCTCGACGAGCCGGAGCTCTGTCATGTGGACAATGATGTGCTGGTCAACGTCCAGGGTCAAAACGTCTCCTGGGGAGAATCGGTGGGAGATGGGGATCTGGAGAATGAGACCAATCGCTGCAAGATGGGTGTGCTCACCTGCACGGCCACTACAGGTGCGGAGTGTATGCCGCTGAGTCCGATGCCCGAGTTATGTGACGGGCTGGATAATAATTGCGATGGTCTCATCGACAATCTGAGCAGCGGATGGACCAGTGTGGACTCCCCCCATGACGACCATGTTGATGATATGAGTCTCGATGCCCACCCCGACAAATCAGGGGCTGCGTGTAATGAGCAAGACGTGTGCATGTGCAGCGCTGATGCGGAGACCCAACATGGTGGTCTTCAGGCCGTGCTCGATGGAGGCGACGTCCACGACGAGTTCGACGACTACGTCAATGACTGGGTCTCCAGCCTCGACGGCGGATGTGAGTGTACTCCTTTGATGAGTCGATAACGGTTATTCGTCTCATTTTATAGTCTCATTTTATAGTCTCATTTTATAGGGGTCGGGGTCGGAGAGTTTCTCTTCGATCTCGGCCTTTTCTCATTCTGTTTTGTGGTCTGATTCTTATGAGCAGGTGCCGCATCACCACGCAAAAAAATCATGGTTATGAAATCTTTTCGTGGTTTGTTCGATGGTGAGTCGAAATAGGGAAAGGGATTTGTGGAGGTTCGATGAGCTTATTCGCAGATGTTGAAAGGCTTATCGACCGGTTTGGGCGTCAGGGCGATTCGCGGAATATGGGAGGGGTTAATGCGGTGTGAATCTTGCATGTTTACGGTGGCCATAAGACAACAGGCGCAACGAATGGAGCAAAGGTTGCTGAATCAATAATTACGATTCGGAAGCGGCAGAAATATAAATAATGGGAATTGGACAGGGCAAAGCGAGAGCGAAATGGTCAAAATATGGATGCCAAAAGTAATCTCTATAAGCCTGGTCTCGGCAGGGTTGATTTTCGGGGTGGTGGGCTGTGAGAGCGACGGTGGTTTTGACGAGCACACGTTGGTGGAGGTCGACCCAATCCCGGAGGTCAGCGAAGAGGCAGGGGCAGAGGTGCCGTCCTGTGAAGGCGTCAGCTGTGAGTCCGGCACCCGTTGTGTGGAGGGCGTATGCGAAGCACAGACCGCGAAGGGATATGGATGCGCAGACCCCTTTGACCTGGGGCTGCTAAACGGGGAGAGAGTTCATGTTCTGGAAGCCAGTCCTCAGGGGCAGCCGAATCTGCTCAACACCTCTTGCTCCGTAGATAACCACAGCGCTCAGGCGATCTTTACTTTTCAGGTCGAAGAGCCGACCAAAATCGATTCTCGAATTCTCGGGTCTTCTCATATTCTGGTTCAGGAGTTGCGTGTGGGGTCTTGCACCAGGGCCAGCGCCATCGAGTTTTGCTCGATCAACGCCCAACATTGGACGGCCCTTCCGGGGGAGGATTATTTCCTGATCGTGGAGGCCCGCCAGGGAGATCCCGGCGTGGATTCAGTGGTGGGAGAGAGCGGACTTATCAACGATTTCAAATTGGAGATCGCGACGAGGCCCTTCACCTGTTATCCGGCCGGCGATCGGAGCTGTGACGGGGAGGGCGTGCAGTTGTGTGCCGGTGGCGATGAGATTCGCTCCTTTGGGTGTGCGATGGGCTGTAACCAGGGAGAATGTCTGGGCGACAGCTGTCAGAACCCCATCGAGGTCAACGGGTCGTTGAGCCTGCAGGCGGACTTAAATAGCTTCCGAAATACGATGGATTTTCAAACTAGCCCGTCCTGCACCAGCAGCGGGCCCACGGGAAGTGGAACCAGAACCGCAGGCCAGGATCTGGTCTTTCATCTGCCCGGTCTCGTCGGAGGGCAGACCGTGGAGGTTGAGGCTCCAGACGCAAGCTATGTGCTCGGGGTGATGAATGAGTGCAACGCCGGTGCCCCGACCTGTCTTGTGGGGGACGATAAGAACGGATCGTTGAGCTGGGAAGTGGAGAGAAGCGGCGATTATTTCGTGGTGGCCAATCGGTTCACCACGACGTCGTCGACTGGAGAGTTTCGAATCGAGGTTTTGGATTGATGTTCGTCCGTCAGGTCAACGTTTTTTGAGCAGGCAATTATGAACGAAGCAATTCACATCGAGTTTGGCCGCAGGAGCTGGCCGGTCCTCGGAGCCCTTCTTCTGGTCCTGGCGCTCGGAGGATGTACCGGGGATTCCGACGACAATCAGAATCAGATTATCGTCCAAGAAGATGTATTCGATGAGGACGCAACTCCCGATGCAGGTCCCGATGCAGATTCTGATACGGGACTGGATGTGGGACCAGATGCCGAAGATGCCGGTGCGGACGCTGATGTAGACGAACCGGAAGAAGACGTCGAAGAGATCGATCATTGCGCGCCTTATATTGACCTGGGGGATCTGGAGCCCGGGGAGGAGTATCCGGTCACCCTCGATTTCACCGAGGAGTCCGCGCAGTGGTCGACCCGATGTGAGAATGAAAGCGATGGCGGCTCGGTGATGATCGCTATGGTTCTGCCCACCTTCTCGGTCCTTCATGTGGAGTCCGATACGCCCCTGGGACTGGAGATGCGGTTTGGAGATTGTGGGCGGGAGACCAATCGATATATGTGCGCCACCGATGAGTTTGCGGTCCCCTCAGGGTTTGGAGAGCCCCAGGGATATCTGATCCTGGAAGCCCTCGATGACTCGGTGCCAGACCAGGTAGAGATCACGGTTACCGCAGCTCAGGCGCCTGCCTGCATTGAAGAGGAAGGTCAAAGCGAGTGTATCGATGCCGACAGTGCGAGGGTCTGCAGAATCTCGATCAGTTCACCCGACGTGCCCCGATGGGAAGAGGGTCAATGTTCCGGGGGATGCGAGGAGGGACAATGTGTGGGTGATAGTTGCAGCGCGCCGCTTTCGATGAGTTCGGGAGAGACGTTGGTATTTGATAATCTGCCGCTTCGCGACCTCCACTCCGAGTATCAAGGGCCTGGTTGTTCGTTGTCCGACGGCGATGATGATGGCCTCGAGTTATGGGGAAGAGAGTTGGTGATCGAACTCTCCGATCTTATCGAAGGAGATGAAGTTGCCATTGATGTGGACGTAAGAGGTCTACTCAGTTGGGCCCACGAGCCAATCAATCTCGAGGGTCAGGTGGTAGCGACGATTAAGGATGACTGCGCTGCCGAGAGCGCCTGTCTGGCGGTTTGGAATGATTTCGAGGATCAATTGCACTTCGAAGTGCCCGCGGACGGGGATTATTTTTTGGTGATCGAAAGTAGAACTGATGAATTTGATGCACAGATTGAAGTAGCCGTGGAGATCAATTGACCGGTGCGATGGGTCCAGCGAGGGCGAAAATATGGATGAGATGAGTTCTGAAAAAAGAGAGAATAAAATGGAATCGACAATGCGAAGCCGAACCATTCATCCCTGTGGAGTGATGGCGCTGGGAATCATGCTGGTGCTGGGACTTTCTACCGTCGCTCCCGCGGAGGCGCAGGCGGAGTGGCTCTTTGGGACTTATGAACATACGGGAAGCATCGATGGGTTCAGCTTTACTTGTAGCGAGGCAAATATATCAGAGCCCCAGGATCTCTTGCCGCCGGCGGCTCTCTTTATGCTCGATACCTCGGGTTCGATGCGCCAGAATAACAATAACCTGTGGGAGCCTTCGCGAAATGCCATCAACCAGGCCACTGCGGTCCTGGAAGACGAAATGTACCTGGGCTTGGGTCTCTTCCCGGCGCAGCTCATACCCCGATGGGACCCCAGCTACTCGGCGAGCTTGGATCATTTTTTCTCACTCAACGCTCGCGACGATATTATGTCGATTTTGAACAGTATCAGCGACAGTGACCTCGGTGGTGGTGGAACGCCTACGGGGGACGCGGACTACGTGAGTCGGGAAGTGATTAAATCATACCCGGAACTCGCCGCCGGCGGTGTATTGATCACCGATGGCGCTCCTACCCGGTCACCTTCTGGCTACACGCACAGAAGCTGGGTGTTGCATCAGAGTTGTATTACGAAGCAAGAGGGCGTGCTGCAATATGTGGTCGGAATTGGCGGTACCATCGATAAGAATTTCAATGATATTCATGCCGCTGCCGCTGGTACGGGCTCCTGTACGGGTGGCGATCCCTGTGATGACATCAGCAATACGAATCGCACCGATTGTGAGGGGAGCGAGCACGTACATACGGAGGAGCAGTTGCGAGATCTCTTGATGGAGATCGGGCAAGAGATTGCCTGTACGTTTCCGATCGAAGACCCGAATCTTGCGCAATGGCCCGACGGGGTACCCAATGATCCGGAAGCGGTGCTGGTCGAGGTCTATGATGTAGATCAGGGTTGGGTATCGATTTCTCACAGGGATCTGGACTCCAATGACTCAGGATGGTTCTACGCTTCCAGCGCTCGTAAGAACGTGACACTGACGCCCGATCTTTGTGCCCAGGTGGGTCCCGGAGGAATCGAGCGGGTGTCCACCCAGGCGGCCTGCAATTGTGAAGCGATCATCGAGGAGCATCCCTGGTGTCTGGTGCCGGCCGTAATCAACGCGGCCTGTCCGGCGAAGGCATTTGTGTGCAATGGCAATATTCCGGAGTGCACAGGAGATGCGGTTCCTCAGCAGGACGAGTGTCCCTGGGAGAATTGCCCGCCCCTCGACGAGCCGGAGCTATGTCATGTGGACAATGATGTGCTGGTCAACGTCCAGGGGCAAAACATCTCCTGGGGAGACTCGGTGGGAGATGGGGATCTGGAGAATGAGACCAATCGCTGCAAGATGGGTGTTCTTACATGCACGGCCGCCACAGGCGCGGAGTGTATGCCCTTGAGTCCGATGCCCGAGCTATGTGACGGGCTGGATAATAATTGCGATGGTCTCATCGACAATTTGAGCAGCGGATGGACCAGTGTGGACGCCCCGGATGATGCCCATATTGATGGTATGAGTCTCGACGCCTACCCCGACCAATCCGGGGCTGCGTGCAATGAGCAAGACGTATGCATATGCAGCGCTGATGCGGAGACCCAACATGGTGGTCTTCAGGCCGTTCTCGATGGAGGTGACGTCCACGACGAGTTCGACGCCTACGTCAATGACTGGGTCTCCAGCCTCGACGGCGGATGTGAGTGTACTCCGCTGATGAGTCGATAACGGTTATTGGTCTCGTTCTTCCAGGACCGCCCACTGGCTCCACAGGGAGTCGAGGTGGTCCTGGAGTTGAGTCAGCTTTTGATTAAGCGGTTTAATCTCATCGGGACTCTTTTTATAGAGGTCGGGATCGAAGAGTTTCTCTTCGATCTCGGCCTTTTCTTTTTCTGTCTCGTAGAGTGCTGCTTCCAGGTCTTGGAGACGCTCTCTTTCGCGGTAGGTGAGGCCCGATTTTCTGGACGTGTCTTTTTCTGAGTTCTCAGTTCTTGTTTCTGATGCAGGTTGGGATGGTGGGGACGAAGGGGTTTCGTCCTGATCTCGAAGGAGTTGAATCTCTCGTTCTTTTTGACGCCGATAGGTGTCGTAATCCCCTTCGTAGCGCACGAGCTTCTTGTCCTCAAAGGCAACGATGGAGTTGCAGACCCTGTTTAAGAAGTAGCGGTCGTGGCTGACACAGATGATACAACCTTTGAAGTCATCGAGGGCGGTCTCCAGGGCTTGAAGAGCCATCAGGTCGAGGTCGTTGGTAGGTTCATCGAGAACCAGGACGTTGGCCGGTTGGGCGAAGAAGTAGGCCAGCGCCAGGCGTCGCTTCTGGCCACCGGAAAGCGAGCCGACCTGAGAGCGTCGAAGTCTTCGATCGAAGAGAAATCGCGCCAGATAATCCTGCTTATGAAATCTGTGGGGGCCGATCCAGACGTAATCGCTCTCGCCGAGAGCATCAAAAACGGTGACCTTGGGATCGACGTTTAGATGACCCTGGGGAAGATAGGAGAAGTTCGTCTTTTTGCCGGCCTCGATGATTCCGGCGTCGTAGCGCTCCTGGCCGAGGAGCATCTCCAGAAGGGTAGTTTTTCCACAACCGTTGGGGCCGAGAAGGCCGATTTTGTCGCCAGGGCGAAGGCTGAGATGGGCGTGTTCCAGAAGAGAGTTTTCGCCGAAGCTCTTCCAGATTCCCCGGGCTTCGACGATGGTTTCGCTGAACTCACCGGGTTCGGCGATGGAGATCTCTAACTCCTTTTTCTCGTAGAGGGGATCCTCGTCCTGGAGCTCTTCGATCTCTTTTACCCGCTTTTTGGAGCGAGTATTCTGGGATTTAACGCCGTCTCCGAGCCACTGGTGTTCTTTTTCAAGGAGCTTCTCTCTCTTTTCTTCGGTGCGTTTTAGGACCTCCATTCGGTGGAGCTTTCGCTCCATGAAGGTTTTGTAGTCGCCGGGATAATCGTGGAAGTCGTGGGCACCGATCTCGAGAATTCGGTCGGCGACTTTTTCGAGAAAATAGCGGTCGTGGGTGACGAAAAGAAGTGTCGAGGAGCTGGCCTTGAGCCAGCCCTCCAGCCACTCGACGGCATCGGTGTCAAGGTGGTTGGTGGGCTCGTCGAGGAGCAAGATATCGGGGGTTTCTAAGAGAACTCTGGCCAGGTCGACTCGTCGTCGCTGGCCGCCGGAGAGTCGGTGGATGGGCTCATCGATCCAGGTGGTGACGTCGAGGCGGTCGAGCATTTCTTCAACCCGGTGCTCCCAACTCCAGCCGCCGATTTTCTGAATGCGCTCCTGCAGGTGAGCCTGCATGCGGAGCAGCTCTTCGAGTCCTTCGGGATCGTCGTCGGGGTTGGCGAGTCGATCGCTTATCGAACGGTGCTCCTCGATGGCTTCGCGGACGGGGCGCATCGCCCGGGCGACGATCTTTCGAGGGGTGTCATTTGGCTGAAAGTCCGCCTGTTGGGCAAGGTAGGCCAGCGTGGTGTGAGATCGTAGAATGACCTCCCCGTCGTCGGGCCGCCGAATGCCGGTGAGGAGCTCAAAGAGGGTGGATTTGCCACAGCCGTTGGGGCCGACGACGGCGACCCGCTCGTCGGCGCTGACCCCAAAGCCCACGTTTTCGTAGAGGACGTCCGTACCGAAGGACATCGTCAGGTTTCGAATGTTGAGGATATTCATAGCGACCGTTTTCACGCACGGGAGGGCGGAGAGTTCAGCGTTCCCGGTCGAGTTTGGAGAGTTCAGCGTCTACGCGAGCTTCTTCCTGCTCTAACTCGCGAAAGCGCTTCTCCAACGGATCTTCTTCTTTCTCGAAGTCGAGCAAATAAGGCTCGTCATGGGAGACTTTGTCGGTGTCATCGCCGGAGCCCACGATGAGGCGGTAGACGAGATACCCCAGTCCCAGGACGATGGCTATGGGGATGATAAATCCGAGGAGCCAGAAGAAAAATCGCAAGAATATGATTGCGACGACGATGAGTCCGATGATCTTGAGGATGGTCCCGATCGTAGAGCCGTCATCACCGCCGTTGCCGCTTTGCGTTGTCGAAGTCATCATCTCTCCCAAATATGCTCGGAAAAATTGGGACACCTGAATCATACAGGCTATATAAAAGCAAACGTATATCAACGGGCCGTTATTCGACAGGTTACTCAGGAAGCCCCGTGCTCTGGCGCGAGGTCATCCACCACAAAAGCAAGAGCCCCGGGACGGCGGCAAAGGCAGTGATGGCGAAGAAGCTCTCCCAACCCACATGGGCGGCGAGGCTTCCGGTGCCCATGGCCAGCGTGGAGCCACTGAGAGCGGCCAGCGCCGTCAACCATGCATATTGGGTGGCCGTATAGGACTTATCGCATAAACCGCTCAAATACGCGACCAGAGCCGCCGTTCCCAGCCCTCCGGAGAGGTTATCTATGCCAATGGTGGTGACAAGGGCGCTTACGTCATGGCCGACCCGGGCCTGGTAGATATAGATGAAATTAGACGCCATCTGCAAGATTCCACCGATCCAGAGGACGGGGATCACTCCGAAGAGGCGCACCAGATAGCCGCCGATGAAGATGCCCACGATAGAGGCGATGAGGCCGTAGGTCTGGGCGACGTTTGCGATCTCGGCATTGGTAAACCCCAGCTCCACCAAAAATGGGTTCGTCATCGCTCCGCCCAAGACCTCGCCGAGCTTATATAAGAGCACGAAGGCCAAGAAGATGACCCACCCGCGCCGCTTTAGGATATTAAGAAAAGGCCCCACCACGGCGTCGCGAAATTGTTCGGTGGACGTGCCCTCTTTATGCGCCGGGGTTTCGGGCTCGGCACAAACCAGAGTGGTGATGACTCCTACGCCCATGCAGGCGGCCATGACCACGTAGGTCAGAGGCCAGGAGTCGAGATACGCTGCCACGTACAGGGCGCCGGCGCCGGCGGTGAGCATGGCTATGCGGTAGCCGAAGACGGCAGCGGCGGCGCCGGCGCCCTGCTCCTTAAGCTCCAGACGCTCCACGCGGTAGGCGTCGACGACGATATCCTGGCTGGCGGAGAAAAAAGAAACCAGAAGGGCCAGAATGATGGTCGCTGTGGGGGCCGAGCCGGGGTCGGAGTTGGCCAGCATCAAAATCGCGCCCACCAGGGCCAATTGGGTGATCAACAGCCAGCTTCGGCGCTGCCCGAGTGCCGCCGATAACCATGGAATCGGGAGACGGTCGAGAGCAGGAGCCCACAAAAATTTAAGGCTATAGGGCGCCGAGGTGATGGCGAAAAGCCCCACCGTTGCAAGGGTCAGCCCCGCCTCCAGCAGCCAGAAGGTGAGCGTCGAATAGACCAGCAGAAGAGGGAGGCCGCTGGAGAATCCCAGACAGAAGAGAACGACCATCCGTGGATCGAGGTAGACCGCGGCAGCCTTGAGAACACCGTTTAGCACGACTGTCGGCCTCTAATTTACCAATTCATGGGAGAGGGTGGTGGCCAATTTCTCGTAATCGGAGCGCTGATTATAGAGATGGGCGCTGATGCGAAGGAGGCGTCTTGGTGGGCCGTGAAGAGCGAAGATAGGGACCTGGATTCCGTACTCCGCGAAGAGCGTCTCCTGCAGCGGATCGGTCTCCATCACCGAGGCGGGAAGGGGTCCGTCGCCCAGGGGTAATTCGATGGACGCCATAAATCCGAGCATCGACTCCGGGCAGGCCGGCTTGAGATCGAGTGCGTCACAGAGAAGTGTGCGGGCGTCGACGGCCAACTGGTGGTTTCGCTGCCGGATGGATTCCCAGCGCCCTGGCAGCAGAGATCCGAGAAAACGTATGACTTCCGGGATGCACAGCCAGGCGGTTGGATCGCGAGTTCCGGTCCAGTCGAATTCGAGATGAAATCGGGATTGGTTGGAGGCCTCCATGGCAGCGCCGTGGCTGATGCTCAGTGGACGAACCGAGTCCAGAAGATCGTCGCGGACATGGAGAAAAGCGGCG
>SKNI01000301.1 GCA_007120615.1 Myxococcales bacterium
CGTCCCTCAATCTCCAGATCGAGAATCTTCTCCGGGGTCTCGCTGCCGTTGATAATATCGTGGACGTCAAAGAGTTGCTCTCGAAGCTCGCTTTGCCTGCTGGATCTCAACGTGGAACTGTAGATTCGATCGCCGCGAAAATAAGCCACATCCGGGGAGAGAACTTCCTGGCGCTGGCTGCGATCTTGGGTGCCGTCGCTGCCGAGGCCGTCGGAGATAAGAGCCCGACTTCTCTCGGCCACTCCATCATTGATCAGATTTCCTAAGACGACGACGCCCGTCGATTCTTCCCGGTCGGGGTGACGAATCGGGGCGATGGCCACCGAATAAAGCTGGCGGTCATCGGAGGCTCGCCAGGCCCAATTCCACATATCGATCTTGATATCGTTCTCTTCCATCGAGTCGAGGACGATCGGGAAATCGTGGGCCACTTTATCCCCCATCCAGTGGGCGAGGTCGCGGCCCATGGTGGCGACGCCCCGGCCGGTATCGTCGAGGGCCATAAAGATCTCTTGCTCGGCGGGGCGCCGGTTTCTCAGGTTCAGATCGAGATTGCGGGTTCCCTCATGATGGCGAGCCTGTTGTTGGAACCGAAGTAACTCGGTTTCCAGAAATTTATGAATCTCTACGTGGCGTTCAAACTCCGCATCGCCTTCATATTCGGCGACCATGCCCCGACGCATATTGGGACGTTCGGCGACAAAGCGGGCCTTGGCGGCCAGCGAGAATTCATCGATACGATGGGACTTCTCCACCAGAGCCGCCGAGCGCTGAAGGGCGATGTCTGTGTCCTCCATGACCATCGGCTGAACGGTGCCGTTCAACGCCGTCAGAACGACGAGCACCTGGATGGCAAAAAGGACGAAGAGGCCCACTATGAATTTGAGTCGAAACATGGCTACACCTTATGAGATAAAGGGTGAGCAAAATGCAGATCGCTGTCGGATTAGTGTACTCATCGATCCCAAGGGGGGCAAGGAGCACCGGAGCCGGTTTTTCCCCTGTTCAGGCCGAGGCCTGTGCCTGTTGTTGATGGGCCTGTACGACCCAGTCGACGAGCCGTTGATAATCACCGGCGCCCCGACTGCTTTCGGCGTATTCAAAGATCGATTGGGAATGACGGGGGGCTTCTTTTAGGCGGGTATTGACCCGGATTGGGTGAAGAACCTTGTCGTGAAAATAGCCCTTGAGGGTCTTGATGGACTCATCACTGATATTATTTCGCATATCATAAAAGGTCGGCAAAATTCCCAGGATCTGGATGGGGTGGAGGAGAACCTGATTGACGTTTTTAAGGGTCTTCATGACCTGCTTGACCCCGATGAGGCTCAAGAAGTCGCAGGAGACCGGCACGATAAGATGATCGGCAAACGTCAGGGCGTTCATATTCAGCAACGACAGACTCGGTCCGCAATCGAGGAGGACAAAGTCGTAGTCCTGGTTGTCGTGCAGGACTCGGCGCAGTCGCTTGTCGCGTCCCTCATTCATTCGGGCCAGATAGATCTCTGCCGAAGCCAGGGTGGTGTCGCCGGGGAGAATATCGAGATTCGGCCGGGCCGCCACGGTACACTCCGACAGCGGGGCTTCCTCGACCATCAGGTGATAAAGAGACTTCTTGCCCTCCACTCCCAGACTGATTCCCACATGCCCTTGACTGTCGACGTCGATGATCAAGACCCGGTGTCCCGCTCTCGCCAATCCACACCCCAGCGACACGGTGGTGGTCGTCTTTCCGGTCCCTCCCTTCTGGTTGAGAATGGCGATGCGCATGGGCCCTTTTTGCTGATGGGTCCGGCGTTGGCGGTAGTTTTGCACCGCCGGTTGACGACATTCCATCGAACAATAATAGACCTCCTTGCCGTCCTGGGTGGCCTTTTGAAAAGCGTAGGTCGGAGTAAATTCGGTCTGGCAGGTGGAGCACTGAACTTCTCCACGTTCCTGCGATGCTTTCTGGCGGCATTGCTGGCTGCAAAAATAGATGACCCCGTCGTTCGTCTTATGAATCTGGTAACGAAACTTTACGAGGAATTGATCGCTACAGGTAGAGCAGGTTTTTAATGCCGAAACCATGAGGCCTTGATCCTTGACCAAATTGAGGGTTAATCGTTTTCGGCAGCGGCGTTGTTGGAGCGTGCACCGGTGACCTTCTCACGACTGCGCTGTCGACTCTCATACAACATAAAAGCAAGAAATCCTACAATAACTCCAAACCAGAGGGTGGTAAAGCGGATCAAATAGGTCGCAGCCAGGGCGGGATTGAAGTCGTCAAAGAGCTCCAGCCATAGCAAGAGCCCGGTCATACTGCCTTCGGTAACGCCGAGTCCGCCGGGAAGAAAGCTGAGAGCTCCGAGTAATGTAGCGGTGGAGAATACGAAGAACGCCTCAAATAAAAGCGGTGGCGACACCCCGAGAGCCGATAAAATCCAGGCCATCGCAAGGGCTTCCATCGACCATCCGATGGCGCTTAGGACCGTAGCCGCAGCCAGGGGCCGAGGGCGCAAGAGCACCTGGGTGGAGAGATAGGCCCGGTCGAGCTC
>SKNI01000445.1 GCA_007120615.1 Myxococcales bacterium
TCTGATATATCTGCTGAGTAGGAGGTGACAATAGCACATTTATCAAGACCCTTATCTTTAAAAAGCTTGTAATACTTACAGGCTTCATAGATACTCGAAGCCACCAGCATAGCATTTCCTCGACCATTACTCAGCCTGTCTTTAACTTCCATGTCCTGTATAATATCTACCACTATCTTTGACAATCTGCCTTCGGAGCTGTATAACTCCTTAAGAGTTCCCCACCTTTGTTTCAATCTGGCTTTGACATGATCTGTCAGCCCTCTGGTTTTAGCTTCAAACCATTGATCTATCCTTTCCTCCGATTCCACATCCTGGGGAACGTCTCTTGCTTCATACCTTATATCTAAAATGACATTATCAGCTACCGCTTCAGGAAACTTATAGGTATGAATATAGGGTCCGAAGATTTCAATACTACTTTTAACTCCCCTTTTCTGTAGCTCTTTTTTGCTGAGCAGGGGAGTTCCTGTAAAGCCAATAAATACAGCATCAGGGATGATAGTGGTCATTGCTTTATGCAGTTTGCCTGACTGGGTACGATGGCATTCATCAATAAAGATGTAAAACTCACCCTTGGCTTTAAAATCAGCAGGTAGGCTTGCTTTTAATTCTGCAATATAGTTTTCATAAGCCTTATCCTCATCACCCTGGTTGCGACCAAACTTATGAATTAGGGAACACATTACCCTTGGAGATGTACTGTTTAGACTATCAATTAAATCCTGACAGCTGGTAGTGCGATAGATTTCATCTCCTACCCCTGCCTCACCAAATACTTGATTTTCAATTTGATGATCAAGCTCTTCTCTGTCCGTGACTATTAACACTCTTGAATCAGGAATATTCTCTTTAATCCACCTTGAGAGCCAGACCATGATCAGGCTTTTACCACTGCCCTGAGTATGCCAGATGATACCGCTCTGTTTATCTTTAATCTTTTGTCTTGAAGCAATTACAGCAAAGTACTGGTTGTGACGACAAAACTTCTTAGTCCCTCCATCAAAGACGAGGAAGTTATAGATAAGGTCTAACAATCTTTCTTTCTGGCAGATACTGATCAGGTGACGATCAAGTTTATAGCTTTCATCTTCACTTAGCTCTTTAATCTTTAAAGACAGAGCATCTTCAGCCTTTTCGTCTTCTTTCCAGTCGATGAAGTGTTTTTCAGGGGTATCAATAACCCCTATCCTTAACCCTTCAGTATCATTACCTGCCATCACCAGTTGAATTGTAGAGAAGAAAGGTCTGACAAACTCATTTTGCTGATTGTCTAAGTTTTGCCTGATCCCCTTGGTAACTGATACTGTACTGCTTTTAAGTTCTATAACACAGACAGCTATACCATTGATATATAAAACAAGATCAGGGCGTTTGTTATGCTCACCCCTGACCGTTACCTCTTCAGCAATATAGAAGTCGTTGTTTTCTGGATTTGCCCAATCTATGAATTTCACTGGTTCATGTTTTACAGAAACATTTTCTTTTTCTGAAGCTCCGTAGCGTAAGAGTGAGTAGACATCTTTATTGGCATTGTAGAGGTCAATATTTCTTGAGGCATCTATAAGAGAATTAATTGCCCTTCTGATCAGCTCATCAGAGTAGTCCTGTTTTTGAAGGTAGCTTTTCAATCTATCCTGATCGATGTTGGTGTTATCCTGATCATACAGATTGCCAATGTAATTATAGCCCAGTTTATTCTTAAACAGCCCTACAACCCTATTCTGGGTTACCCTTTCTTTCTGACCTACATTACTCATATTTTAAGCCCCCTCAAGTAAGCGAATTCTCCCCGTTAACAGTTCCTGCATCATGCCCTGCTTGATGGCTTTGTATTTGTCGAGTTTTGTTTGAAGGTTTTCTATTTCTGAGTCCATGTCTGAGAGGATGGTTGCAATAGCTGTTTGTTCTTCGATGGTTGGTGGAACTATAAATAACATCTCACTAAAAATATTTTTTGAAACAATATTTGTGGCAGTTATGCCCGCCTTAGACTGCAAATATTGCTTGTTATTCTCAAACAAGTAGTATATAAAATCTGAGGCATGGCTTATATTTGGAATGATTGCATTTATTTGTTGGTTACAAGCACCTACATTTTTCAAAATAGCATTCTTGCCTATGCTAGCTATACAAGTAACTAAGATTGAGTTTGCTTTCAACTGTCTTATAACACTTAAACCCTTCTTTGTTATGTTTCTTTCAGATTTATAAATATACTTTTTATCCTTAATATCAGTTGGAGTCACCCAGGGAATTTCACCATTCCAATATTCATGATTATTTGTAGGTGGTGTAGACCCAGTAATTATCTCTCCAAATGAACTAACCTTAACCTCCACCCACTCCCCACTAAACCCATCAAGTCTTTTCTTGCCTGTGAGAAGCTCTTGCATTGCTCCCTGCTTAATATTCTTTTTCTTTTCTATAAGTTTGGAAAGGGAGTTGATTAAACCATCCATGTCGGATAATGCTGTTGCTATGGCTTTTTGCTCTGGGAGGGGAGGTAAGACAATTTCAACCATCGAAA
>SKNI01000337.1 GCA_007120615.1 Myxococcales bacterium
GGCGCCGGCCCGGCCAGTCTCTATGCAACGGAAGTGCTGTCCAAGGCCGGTCACCAGGTGGTGATTCTCAACCGGGATATCAAGCCCGGCGGACTGGCGGAGTTCGGGATTTATCCGACAAAATATAAAATGAAGACCGGATTGCGGCGGTATTTCAATCGGATCTTGAGCCATGAGAATGTCCATTATTTCTGAAATGTCACGATCGGAGTGGAAGGGGATTTGACCCTCGATGAGGTCCGTCAGCTCGGGTTTGACGCGGTGGTCGTCGCCGTGGGTGCTCAGGGAACCAAGTGGTTGGGGCTTCCAGGAGAGGAGGCGAAGGCCTGCTTTCACGCCAAGGATCTGGTGTACCACTATAATGTGTTGCCACCGTTCTCAGAGCAGCCATTTGCCATCGGGCGTCATCCGGTGGTGGTGGGGCTGGGAAATGTAAGTATGGACATCGTGCACTGGTTGGCCTGTGAGAAGAAGGTCGCCTCAGTTTCGGCGGTGGCCAGAAGAGGCCCGGGGGAGCGAAAGTTTACCAAAAAAGAATATAAGCTCGTCAGCGGCGCGCTGGATGCCGATGACCTGCGCCGAGAGATGGAAGCGGTTTCACCGCAGATGCGTTCCATCGGCCAGGATCCGGAGGCAGAGTTAAAACAATTATTGCGCTATGCAGAAGAGCCCCTGGAGACCGAAAGCGAGACGGCGTTTCGAATGCGCTTTCTTCGCAGCCCGGTCTGTGTCGAGGTCGATGATGACGGCCAGGTCACGGGACTGACCTGCGAGAAGACAAAATTACTTCCCCCCGACGATTCGGGGCGGGTGGGAATTGAGGGCCTCGATGAATTTGAGACCATCCCCTGTGATACGGTGATTTTTGCGATCGGCGATAGCATCGAGCCCTCTCTGGGCTTGCCGCTGTCTCCGGAATCAGTCAATCATTTTGCGACGGTTCCTCAGCCCTGGGATGCGCATCCGGAGCGACCCAGGTATATGGTCTATGACCCGGTGACCGAGGAGCCGATGTGGGGCGTGTTCGTGGTAGGATGGGCTCGCAAGGCATCGGATGGACTGGTGGGTAAGGCCAGGGCCGATGCCGTTCAGGGGTGTGATGAAATTCTATCCTATCTGAAGGGAGAGTTTCCCGAAGGCCCCTCCCGGGATCGATCCATCGAGGAACTTCTAAAGGAGCTGGAAGAGCGTTTTTTAAGCCGAGAGTTACGGGTCGTGGACTACGACGAGATCGCAGCGTTGACCCGCATGGAAGAAGTCGAAGCGCAACGACTGGGTGTGCCGGAGTTTAAATTCGGGTCTCAGGCCGAGATATTGAGACAGCTCGATACGCTCGACGCCGGTGCATGAGCCCGCTACGCTAGATTTTCGGCCTGGGAGCATCGAGTTCGGAGCCTGGAACGGCAAAAATACTGAGTCACTGATTAAGGACAGCTCCTGGAAGCCGCACGATGGCTGGGCGGGGAGTGTTTTTCGACGCAACGAGGACGAATTATGAGAAAGAAGAGACGTGAAATTCGCTGTTCACTGGTCGGTTTGGTGATGATTTTACTGGTGGTGGGCACGACGGTCGGCTGTGCGTCGGGTCCCGATGAGCGGGCGTCGAACGACAGAGAGTCGCAAACGATTATGGGCTCACCGCCCTCGCAAGACAGCGAAGATTATGAATTTGCCCACCCACCTCGTCATCCCGGAGATCACGGAGAAGTACAGGTAAGTGGAGGCGGACAAGAGTCGGCCGAGCGAGAGCCCGATGTGATTTATCGAAGCGAGATCGAGGAACTTAAAAATTACGGCCCCTCCGTAGTGCTCAAGCATGTGGATACGGAAGCGAGCCACGAAGATGGATCCTTTGTAGGGTTTCAGATCGTTGACGTTTCGGAGGCCGCCCATTCGATCATTGCCCCCCATCTTCGGGTGGGCGATGTGGTCACCCACATCAATCTGGTGCGACTGCAGCGACCTGATGACTATGTGGAAGCATGGAATACTCTGGACGAAGTCCAGGAGATTCGCATCGACTTTCAGCGAGATGGTAAGGAGAAACAGGCGGTCTGGCGAGTGCAATAATCGATTGAATTTCTCAGGGAAAAGGCCGTAAATCGTGTCCGGGCAACCCGAACTTCAGGGGCAGGAAGCCGACGCCGGAGAAGAACTCTTTCAGGCGGAGCGGGACAACCAGGTGTGGTTTTTTCTCTTTGTTTTGCTGGCCGGCAGCCTGTGGGCGCAGTGGCTGGGCGCAGGGGCCTGGATTGAGATTCAGAGCGAAGATGGCTCGGCGGCGATTCTGGCGCTGCAATTATTGCCGCTTGCCATCGCCGCAGTGGCAGTGATGTGGAATCATCCGGCGCCCCGTCTGGTGTTATTTCCGATCAGCTTTTTGCCGGGTATGGCCCTGCTCACCGAGGCGGAGTGGGCTTTGATGGGTGAGCCGCTGGCGATGGTTTTGTCGGCGGCGACATTTGCGCTTTATTTGATCGTGGCGGCCAGCCGACCTCGCACAGTGAATCTGATGGCCTTGCCCCGCC
>SKNI01000462.1 GCA_007120615.1 Myxococcales bacterium
ATCCCCCTGCTCTCCTGGCTCGTCGGGTATGGTGGGGTTTTGGGTCATTCGCCGAAGAGCAGGGAGAAAAACGTGGATAAATCGAATACATTCAGTCCCTCAACTACCAAAAACGCTTCAATAAGTCGTCACTACATCCTCTCCGCTGTTGTGAGGACTTATTGAAACTTTTGTGGTGGTTGGGGTTGAGGGTGTCGGGAGCCGTTGCGGATTGACAACAATGGGAGTACGCCATAATTTCGCGACCATTGAGCAACCTTATGTGGGCATTAGAAAAGGATTTCCCAATGTTGAATCGACTATTGGTATCGGCCGGCGCCTGCGTTCTACTCGCCGCATGCGCTTCTACTCCGTCTGAGACTCCTGCTGAGTCGTCGGACTCCTCTGACTCGGTCAAAGAGGTCCGGGTCACCTTTGCGGGAGTGGAATACGAGGACCTCGAAGACGTCAAAGACTGCTTCGACGTCGAGGGCTTCGAGCATTGTCTGGGCGTTATGCAGGACTTTGTGGAGCAGAATCCCGGGGATGCTCTGGAAGCGGCGAAGTTCATTCGTTTGAACGCCCAGCACTGGGTGGCGGTGGAGTTCTTCGAGGTCGTGGCGCGGTCCGATTCGAGGCCCGACGACTTCTGTGAAGATCGTGACCTGCAGCTTGCGCTGAAGTCGGGGCTGGAATCTCCCGATTTTCGCGAGGAAGTGATCGCCAACTCTCAATATATTCTCGGTGAGTTGTGCTGGGAGGAGTTGCACGCCCAGATGGCGGAAGATGTGTCTGGCACCGGTGCTTTTGTCGATCATTTCTGCGAGTTGGCTCGTGAGAAAGAAGGCACCTATGAGGCCTGCGACGAGAACGACGCCCAGGTCGCCGAAGCCGAAGCTGAGGCAGAAGCCCGCCGAGCGGCCGCCGCGGAACCTCGTGAAGAGGTCCTGGTAGCCGCCGAGTTGGATTGGGATGTTGACCAGGCCAATCTGGACCAGGTGCTCGTCTTTGAAAATGACCTCCGAGCACGAGTGACCTTGATTCCCTCCACCGAAGAGGCAAGCCAGGTCTTCGTGGTGGTGCGAGGCGTTGACGGCGCAGAAGAGACTCCCGTGGGACATCACCGATTCGCCCATTCCAGCCGAGGCGGGCAGCAATATCGATACGTGACCATGGGCGAAGAACGAGAGTTTACCACCGTGATTCAAGACGGCGGTCGGGTTCGCCTCTGGGTTCCCGGAGATTCCTCGGCGCTGACCTTTCACCGTGTGGAGATGGAAGACGACGAGATCAGCGAGAAGCTCTCTTCGTTGTGAGGACTCATTCTACGAGCACTCTGGCGACCACGTCTCCCAGCCTGACGAAATCGTTGTGGACGAGGGTTCGCGACGTCCAGACGCGGTTGCCATTGACGAAGGTTCCGTTCTGGGAACCTAGATCCCGGATGATCTGCTGGCCGTCGTAGACCAGAAATTGAGCGTGACGCCGGCTGACGGCTTCGTCGTCGAGGACGATGTCCACCACGCTGGAGCGGCCTATTACGACGACGCCATGGATCCGCACGTCTTCGCCGGCCCGAGGGCCGCTTTCGAATTGCAGTCTCACCACGGCTCCGTCGGACTCTGCGGCTCGAGGTACTCTCCGGTGAGCCCGGCCAGGCCTGATGGTCGTGGCCCTGGAATTATTGAGGGTATAGTCTTTGTGCTCCTTTGTGGAATTCTCGAGCAGGATCTCTCGCTCTTCGCGCAGGTCCTCACAGACCCCACCGAGGAGGGTTTCGTCACCAGCGGTATAGACGGGACTCTTCTCGATATTCTCGATCATCTCGGCCAACCAGAAGGCCGCGCCCTCTTTTCTGCCGATTCGGACCATGCGCCGGGCCTTTCGACGAACATCTTCGGCCCCGGCGACGAGTTGATCGGCGATGACCTTGTGGTTCGGTGCACCCGACTCGTTGGCCAGGGTGACGCTGACCTCATCGATGATTTCTTCGCCCTTCTGCCTTACTTCGTCGTGGTAGCGCAGCGCGATGCTCGCCAGGGTCTGGGGCGACTTCTCCCGGAGGTTCGCTTTGACTTTTATATGAGCCACGAAGAAGCGTTGGGTTCCGGCGCCGAAGTCGTTTAGCTCCAGCGGAGATCTTACGCCCAGCACGGCGGCGACCTCACATCCCGGGGCCGGTTCGATGATGACCTCCACGTCGGTGGCGACCACGCTCTGCTGCGCTCCGAGGGCGCTGGTAAATTCGTATTCGCAGACCAGCGGATCGGCGATGAAGTGATATTGCCCTCCGCCGGAGACGCTCATCAACTCCAACATATCGGGGTCGTGATGGTGCCCGAACCCCAGGGTCGACAGAGCGATGGACTCCCAACCATGGACCAGCTTAGCCAGTCCCGCCGCGCCCCGTTCGCCGACGCTGGGATGGCCGTCGGAGAGAAAAATCACCACCTGCCGCTCCCCTTCCCGCCGGGCGGGCATCGCCGCCGGCACTGCGTTGAGCGCAGCCTCAAAATTGGTCCAACATCGATGTTTGATGGCCC
>SKNI01000557.1 GCA_007120615.1 Myxococcales bacterium
CCGCAAGGCAAAAATCATTGCAAAGAATCTGGATGTGCCTGTTATTTTGCTGAGTCAGTTAAGCCGCAGCGTAGAGACCCGTGGTGGAGACAGGCGACCGGGGCTGAGTGATTTAAGGGATTCAGGGGCCATCGAACAGGATGCCGACATTGTGATGTTTATTTACCGCCCGGAGTATTACCGGATAACAGAAGACGCAGATGGCAACAGCACCAGAGGGTATGGCGAGTTGATTGTCGCCAAGCACCGCAACGGCAACACCGACACCGTGCCGTTCTGGTACAACCCATCCATGACACAGATTAGCGACTTTACGGCCCAGAATACCGGGGATTTTATTAACAAGCCCGAGGCCAAGGCTGACGATAATTTGCCATTTTGATGAGACATAGCGTGATGGATGTGTTTGTTAGGGGAAGAGGCATGGTGCCCACGAAGTGTTACTACTTTGAAAAACCTGAGTTTTATGCAAAAGGAAAAAAGTATGTCATTGTCGAGACCATCATCACGGGGCAAAGGCCAACGGACGCAATTCATGTCTGCCGTGACGAGCAGGGAGAGCGGTGGCGGTTTGAATTAAGTAAACTGGTTGAGAAATTTAAAAAAGGAGTTATTCATGAGAAGCCTTGAGAGATTTTTACAGGAAAGCTGTGTGAAGTGGTTTCGCTATCGCTTCCCCAAGGAAACGATATTCGCCCCCATGAACGAAGGTGTGCGTGGCAAGGTCAAGAGCCGATCGGGAAGGTACTTCAGCCCTGAAGGGATAAAGGCAAAAGCCATGGGCAAGCTTGCAGGCGTAGCGGACTTGTTCGTGATGAAAGCCATGCAGGGGTACTATGGTTTGTTTATCGAGCTAAAGACCGAAAAGGGCCGCCAGAGCTTGTCGCAGAAGGAATTTGAGCAGGCCTGCAAGAAAAACAACTACAAGTATTTGCTGATTTCAGACATTGACGACTTTATGGCCGAAGTTGAAGATTACATGACACAGGGGTATGCTACATGGACGTTATTACCCCCACAGGAAGACCAGAAGTGAGCCAAATTTCAACGATGGGGGTAAAACGTCACCAAGATACCGGAAAAAAATTATCGTGTCTTAAAACGGCTTAAAATGAGCCAAATTATAAATCATTAAATTTTGAAACTATGGAACTATTTTCATTGCGTATCAATGTCGACGACATCGACAAAGACAGAATCTACAAAGGCAAGAAAGGTAAATACTTGAACCTTTTCGGGATTGTCAAAGACGAAGAAGACGATTTTGGTAACAACATTGTCGTCATGCACCAGCAGACCGAGCAGGAGAGGGAGGATGACGAAGAACCGATCTGGCTTGGTAACGGGAAGACCCTTGAGCGGAAGAAGAAAAAGAAAAAAGAGGCGTCCAAGCCCAAGCAGACCCAAATCCCAGACCCGGAAGAAGAAGACGATGATTTACCTTTCTGACATGAGTAAAATGGTTTTTTCTGAAGTTTACCTGCGCCCGGCACTGCTTGGCTTGGGGCTGTTGGCTGGCGCAGTGCTTGCCGGATACCTGATTGGCTTTGTTAGAGAGCAAAAGCAGTTAAAAGCCTTCCGTGCGGGCCTGAAGAAGGGAGACTATGTGCTTGCCGAAATATATGGCGAGCAGATGGTATGGACAAATCACCTCGACAACACTTTGACGCTGAGGATTGGTGAACCCGAAACCGGGTACTGTTACCGCAAGGTTTCTGTGCAGGATGTTTACCCGCCTGCCGAGAAAGTGACGTGGGAGTTAAGTTAAAAAAGGTTAAAAATAAGAAAGTTGTCTGTGTTCGACGTATCTTTGACTTATGAGCATAGAGAAGTTGAACCGGGCAGCAGAACAAATCCGCTTTTACGATAGGGTGCTTGCTGACATTGAAGACGTGTTACACAGCGAGCATCCTATCGACTCCCTCAAGAGGAAGCAGAAGCGTTATGTGCAGTACAAAGCTGTGCATGAGAAGCAATTCAGGGAGGCATTGAAGATGGCACAAAAAAGAGCCAAAAGATAAAAAGCCAAAATGAATACGGAATTTGTACCCCCGCCCTACCAACTCTGGCGAATGAGTCTTGCGCAACTGGACAAAATTGCGACAAGACTTTTTTCTTTGTATATTCGTACCAGAGATATGAACAAGCACGGCTACGTAAAGTGCTTTACTTGTCACCGCAAAAGGCATTACACGGAGATTCACTGCGGCCACTATGCTTCGAGGAAGAACATGTGTACGAAGTTCTTAGAAATAAACAACAACCCGCAGTGTGAGGTATGTAACATCTCGTACAACGGGAACCGGACGCAATACAAGAAAGCACTCGACCGCAAGCACGGCACAGGCACGGCAGACTACATTGACGAACTCGCCCGTAAGACGTGCAAGTGGATTAAGTCGGACATGATCGACCTTATTACGTCGCTTGAAAAAACACTCGATTATGGCTAAGAAAAAGAAAGTACCCCCGGACTTCGAGCAGGAATGTAGGCGTATCGCCCTGAAGCAAATGCC
>SKNI01000585.1 GCA_007120615.1 Myxococcales bacterium
CAGCAGACTGCGTCGACTTCCCACCACCGACTCAATTTATGGACAGCTACTCTACAATGGTCAACCACTCGGGATGAGACTTCGATTTCCCTTTGACCGTATCAAAATACAGGGCCTGCAACTCTTTGGTCACCGGTCCCGGCTCTCCAGATCCAATGGCCCGATCATCGACCTCACGCACCGGTGTGACTTCGGCGGCCGTACCCGTCATAAAGATCTCATCGGCCACATAAAGAAAATCCCTGGTAAAGCGTGACTCCTGCAGCTCATATCCCTGCTCTCGGGCCAGCGCCAGCAGCGTATTCCGAGTGATCCCGCCAAGAATCGAACTCCCCAGGGGAGTGGTATAGATGGTGCCGTTTCTGACCAGGAAGATATTCTCCCCGGAGGCCTCCGAGATATACCCCTCGGTATCGAGCATGATCGCTTCCTGATAACCGGACTTCATGACTTCACGTTTGGCCAGGATGCTGTTGACGTATTGCCCGTTGATCTTGCCTTTGACCATCGCCGCGTTGACATGATGGCGATTAAAACTCGACACCTTCGCACGAATCCCGTGGGTCAACCCCTCGTCTCCGAGATAAGCCCCCCAGGGCCAGGAAATGATCGCCACTCGTACATCATTGGACAAGGCGCTCAGCCCCATCTCTCCGTGCCCCAGAAATACAACCGGCCGGATATAACAATCGGCAAATCCATTGTCCTTGATGGTCTCCAGACAGGCTCTCTTGAGCTCGTCCTGATCATAGGGACAATCCAGGGTGGCGATATGACAGGTCTCCAGAAGGCGCTTGAGGTGTTCATCGAGCCGAAATACTGCAGCTCCGCCGTCGGCCTGTTTATAGCATCGGATTCCTTCAAATGCTCCCAGTCCATAGTGCAGCGTATGGGACAACACATGGATGGTAGCATCGGCATAATCGACCAGCTCCCCATCCATCCAGATTCGATTGGTCTCAATACCCACGTAATCCTCCTAGTTACTCCGGGGGTCCAGTTGCAGTGCGCAGTGAATATGAACCCGGTCTCCGAGATGGCAATTTATGCTTTCTACTTCTGCCTCAGAGCTACCATAACATCCATACCCCCAACAACCCCTCCGGGTTGGGCTTCTACCTTACTCCCCGAACACTGCACCCCAGGCCTGCCGAATCCGACCGCGCACCGCCTCTAATTGGGCATCGAAGTGGCCCTCACCGCCGCGACCTTGATGGCCCATCTGTCGCACCAACGCCCGTCGGGGGGCACCGGCTACGGGCATCTTTGTGCCGAGCCCGCTGATGTCGAGACGACACTCCAATCGCCGCAGCCACTGATAATCCCGGACCAATCCCGCCAGGTCCACGGGCGTCGAAGGAGGGCCTGGAGCCTCTTCCATCGCTCGCAACGCGTCCACCGTGGACCGATGAGATTGAACCCCCTCGTCGTCGGTGGTCAATTGTAGCCACTGGGTCAAAAACTCCACATCGACCAGGCCCCCTGGATCGTTTTTCACATCGAAGCCGTCTTTCGCTCCCCGATTTGCGTCAGCGACCTGAGAGAGTCGATCTCGCATGGCGCTGATCTCCTGGCGGGCCCCTTCGGGAAGCTCCCTCTCAAAAGCCAACTCTCTTCGACCCTCGTGGAGGCGACGGCGCAGATCGCTCTCCCCGGTCAACGTCCGCGCCCGAATCAAGGTCTGACGCTCCCACAACCGCGCTTTATCGAGGTGATAATCTCGCCAGGAATCGAAGCTCACCACCAGGGTTCCCTGAGAACCCGACGGCCGAAGCCTCAAGTCTACCTCATAGAGCCCGCCGATGGCCGTGGCCGCCGACAACGCCCGCACGAGGCGTCTGGCGAGCCGGGTGGCGGCCTCCTGTTCGAGGCCCTTTTCTTCGTCGGGATCGTAGACAAAGATAAAGTCCAGATCGCTGCCAAAGCCCATCTCCCGGCCTCCCAACTTACCAAGGGCGACCACGGCGAGCCCCAGGGTTTCGACGGGGTCTGCTTCGACGACGAGCGGCTTGTGACGGCTGGCAAATTCATCGACCACCTCTCGAAAGAGCGCCCGCAAAATCACCTCCGCCAGATCCGCAAGTTGCTGGCAGGTCGTCTCCACCGGCACCGATCCCGCCACCTCGTGCAGGGCGATTCGGACCACTTCTTCTCGGTGAAAACGACGAATCCGCCCCATCCGCCGGGCTCGATCGCCGGTCTTTCGAATCCGGGCGCTCAGGTCGGCTTCCATCTCCCCGGGGAGCCGAATCAGACGGGCCGACCCGCCGTAGATCAACCGTTCAAAGACGTCGGGCTCTTCCGCCAACAGACGGGCAAGCGGAGGACTTGAGCCGAAGAGATGAATCAACAACCGCGCCGCGTGAGGGTGCTCGGAGAGCATTGCCCACATCGACGGAGCGTTTCCCACGGTGGTGGCAAATCGAACCAGATAACCCAGCGCTGCCTCGGAGTCCGGCGCGTCTCGAACCGCTCTCAATAAATAACGAGCCACATCGTGATCGGCGCTCACCGGCGAATCCGAGAACGGGCCATGCTCCTTTTGTCGCAGCACCTGAAGCTGTCCCGCGACCTGCCGGGGGCGCTCAAACCCGGCAGCCCGAAGCCGCACGAGAACCTCCTCTTCCATCAGCCGCTCCGTGGGCAGCCCGATGATGCGCTCCAGCACCCCGGCCTCTTCATCACCGACGGTGGCCCGCTCCGGACGACGAGGGGACTCCGAGAACAGCCGATCGAAGATCGCTCGCACATCGGTGCGCGCCTCCTCTACCAGAGTGGTCATCTCGTCGGCGGACATCTCCATTCTCCCCGCCAGGTCGTCGAGTTCGTCGCCCCCTTCGGGCAATCTATGAAATTGGCGATCCCCCTCCATCTGCACCCGGTGCTCGAGCCTCCGGAACAGATCGTAAGCATCGCTGAGATCGGCGTGATCTGACGCCGAGAGCAGTCCCGTATAAAGCAGCCGATCCAGCGCTTCCAGAGTGGTCCGGACCCTCAATCCGGTTCGACTTCCGCAGTGCACCAATTGCAAGGCCTGCACAAAAAACTCGATCTCCCGTATCCCGCCGCGACCAATCTTGACATCCCAGCCGCCGGGGCCGTCGGCTTTTTTCTGCGGAAGTCCTGTCGAGACTTCCTCAGGGCTATTACTTTTCCCCAACTTCTGAAGCAGCCGAGCTTTAAAGGGACTGGTGGAAGTGCTGACTTCCCCTGTTTTCGCGGCTCCCTGGCTCAAGAATTTCGCCGCCCTCGACTCCTCGTCGATCAGCATCTTCATGCGTCGCAACTCGTCAATCGCGTCGAAGTCCAGATGTCGACGATATAAAAAGGGCTCTAGCTCCTCTAATACTCGCTCCCCCAACTCCCGATTACCGGCCACCGGACGGGCCTTCAGCCACGCCCCTCGCTCCCAGGTTCGCCCCCAGGTTAGATAATAATCCACCGTCGCCGTCGCCGAGAGCAAAAGTCGCCCTCGACTGCCCTCCGGACGAAGTCGAAGATCCACGCGGAAGACCCGGCCGTCATCGGTGAGATCGTCGATCAACTCCACCACCCGTCGCACCAGGGCCTCCGACTTCTGAGAACCTACCTGAGCCATTCCCCGGTCGCTGATCAAAAATATCAGGTCGATATCGGAGCTAAAATTCAGCTCTCGACCACCGAGCTTTCCCATGCCCATGACACAGATCTCATCGGCCAGCTCAGGCTCTCCCTGAATGCGAGCCCCTTCGCGAAGCGCCATCTCCAGACAGAGCTGGGCGACGTCGGCGACCTCGGCGGTGGTCTGACGAACCGAAGCCCCTTCGATCTCGCGCAGAAAGATTCTCAAGAGCTGGCGGTGTCGAAAACTTCGCAAAAGCGCGGCCACCATCGTCGTATCTAACTTCTGCCCATCGACCCGCTCCGCATCGAAATAGGCCTCCAACTCCTGACGCATCGCCTCCGGAGGCATCGGCTCCGATCGCCAACGGGATCGAGAAAGCCAGGTCGCAAGCGACGGCTCTCGGCTGAGTCGGGCTGAGGGATAAGCCCCCTGGCGTCCCAGCAATACCGCCGTTTTTACGACCTCGGCCTCGGCGGCCACATCTCCCATGACCAGCGCTTTCAATAACCGGATTAGCCGCGCCGCACCTGGCCGGCTCGGTCGGGTCCGCCCCAGAATATCTTCCACAAGGCTGAGATCGAGGAGACCCTCCTCCACGAAGCCGGCGAGCTCATCGAGATCGCCGGCCATATCATCGCCCAGAATTTTTTCGAATTGTTGTCGCACTCTACTCCCACGTATGAAACGGGGTCGTCTCTACTCTCTAAGAAAATAGAGCGCGAAGTCGCCGGGTTCACTGGAGGAACTCCACAGACGAAGCTCCACACTCCACTCGCCGGTCTCATCGATTTCAATTCGCTGCAGTGCCGGAAAATTCCCTTCTCCGCTGGACCAATCGGAGGTGAAAAACGCATCCCCGGGCGAATAAAGATCGAGATCTGGATTAATAGCGGTGGGCGATGTCGGGCCATTGGCGGCCGAAAAGATCCAGATTCTATCACCGGCCTCCAGATCCATCGCAAACCGGCGATCTTCGCCGTAGACCAGGGTCCCCTGAAAGGACGATGGCCACTGCTGAATCGCAACAGGCTCCTCGACGGTGGCCTCATCGCTCTCCAACTCTTGAGCTTCTTCAACCCCAATCGTAAGCACATCTACGTCGACATCCCAGCTCTGCCCGTCCCATCCCCGTGGAATCACAACTCCCAGAACTTCACCGCCGCTGCTCTGAGCTCGACCGACAATCGAACCCTTTCGCTCTTCGACGACCGTCGAAAACGAATCGTCCACGATTTGCGTCCAGACCGCCTCGCCGGCGGGAGCGTCCACCTCCATCACGACCAACCCGCCCCCCGACTGCTCAACCGTAAAGAAATAAGGCTCGACCCCATCGACCAACTCCACCGTCTCGGTGTCGGGCCCCGAAAACTCCACGGGCTCTACCAGAGAGATCGAGAGTCCAAAATCTACCGGTTGGGTTACCGGTCCAGCGCCGGCTTTTACGTTCACATAGAGCTCCTGACTGGAACCGCTGTCAAACACTGCGAACCCTTCCCGGCTTTCCACCAGAACGGCCAGCGAGTTGGCATCGAAGACATCAAACTCAAAAGAATTTCCATCCTCGTTTTCCCCGACGAGATTGACGGCGTATCGCTGATTGGAATCCACCGAAACACGCCACCAGGAGCCGGCGGCCCCCTCCTCGACCTGACCGAATTCACGGTGAGGAGCGGTGATCGCTGTGGCATCTACCGCAACCTCATCGATCATCATCACGATATTGTCCTCGGCGGTGACTGCGTTCCCCGAGGTGTCTCGAATGGCGACCAGATAGTCCCGATCTGCTGCGGGCATAAAGGAAAACGACGTGGTCGTCGACTCCACCACCTGCCAGGTTTCTCTGTCGATCAACTCCAGGGATCTCGAAAAGCCCCCGTTATACTCGATGCGATATTGATGACCCTCTTCAAAAGGGATCTCGTAGAGTCCCTGCTCACCGGCGTCCAGGATCACGGGGATATTGGCCGGCACACTTTCGATAACCTCCGGTGATACCCCGACCTCATGCACCCGGATTTCGTAGCCGTATTTGGGCCCTCCCACGGGGAGCGATGCAAAAGCATTGCCCCGGTGACGAACCCGAATGACCACCTCGCCCCGCCGATTCGCCGTTACCAAACCCGAGATCGACCCGGGCTCTCCGGCGGCATTGGCTCCCAGACTACTGTGCCAGGAAGAAAAGAACTCAAATCCCGTAAATAGCCAGATCGTGCCAATATCGACCTCGGGAACCATCAATCCGCCCTCGTGAGGCTCAATCTCCACATTCAAAACCTGTCCCGGCTCCCCGTAATAGAGGAAATAATCTTCATCCCCATCGAGAGAGGTGTCGGTGATCACCCGGGGAGGGCCGATGGTCGCATCCACGAAGGTGCCCGGTCGCATCCACAATAAATGATCTTCTCGCGAATCACGGGGTTCCTCAAAGGTCTCCAGATCCGTCGGCTGATCTCGGGCTTCCATATCGATGATCAGATTATTGGTCCCGATCACGGTATGGGCGTGAACCACCACGTCGACCCGCTTTACCGAATGGCCCAGCTTGAGGGTCAACTCATTTCGCAGCGTCGTCTGGTCTACCTGGGCTTCCAGGGTGTAGGCCAGCATCTCACCGGTATCACCGTCGAGAATATGAATCGCCGGAAAGATCACCGAGTTCTGGTTCTCAGGCGACCCGGCGGCCTGAACGCGGAGTGCATCTTCTCCATCGACGTCCACCGAAAAGACCACGGGCTCACCCGTATAAGGGACCACTTTTCGAGGGGTGGGCAATGTAATCGACTCTCCCGCCGGAAGCGGCGGAGTGCTCAGCGACATTCGGTAGTCATAGCCCGGCCCTCCCGCCGGAGACTGATCGGTGAGATTTCGAAAGTCGGACATCACGACAAAATAGCGCCCCGGAAGGGGAAGATGCACATCGCGCACCGTATCCTGTCCGTTACCGTCGGAGAGCACCGCCACCTGATAGCCATCGTTACTTGGACTATCACCCACGATCACCATCCCCGGCCAGATCGACGAAGAGAGGGCCTCTAGATGCACCAAAAGGTTGGTGGGCTCATCGATCTCAAACGCATAATAGTCGACCTCTCCAGGCTGACTGACCTGCCCCTGCACGATATAGGGTAGATCGAGGAGCCAATGGGCCTGAGCATCGAATTGATCGTTATTGGGACCCCCTTCGGACTCCAGAAGAATTTCTACATCCTCCGGATTAGAGGGGTCGTAATAATAGGGGAAGTGATCGCATTCATCACCGACGCCGTCGCGATCGCGGTCGGCCTGATCAGGATTGGAGATATTGGGACAATTATCACCCACACCATCGACGGGACCGTCGGGGATGAAGACGTCTTCTTCTACATCGGACTCCACAACATCATCGGTGTGGCCGGCGTCGGGCTCGTCCTCTTCGAATGGAATCGGCTCCAGAGGATCGGGATCTTCGCCGCCACAACCGACGGCGAAGACCAGTAAGACCATCGAAACAATCCACCACCCACGACCCAATTTATTGGCACCCATCTTCCAGACTCCTTCCAGATTCACTAAATTCAGCCGATCATCGATCGAAGTGAAGATGGCCACCGTCGGTCATTGACCTTTGGCTTCTTCAATCCGTCGATACTCCGCTTCGTACATCGTCCACGCGTCCATAACGATGGCCAGATTCTTCGCATTTACCTCGCCCGGGTCGGTTCGCTGAAGCGATCGCATCTGAAAGGCGATCTCCGCTATCGAATCGGCGAGCAAGCTCAACAACTCCAGATCCCGAGTCTGACGACTCTCTCCGGCGAAATTTTCCCGGTATTGGGCCATGATCTCATTGGCCGATCCACCGAGACTGCCGGCGAGTTGATCCGTGGTCACCGACTCCCGGGCTTTTTCGATCTCGGCGAGTTCCGTTTTATAGACCTTCAGGTTTTCCGAGACGATTCCCATATTACGGTCGTTGGGCTGGGAAGCCAACCCTCCCCGCTTCAACGCCGCCATCGCCTTATGAATGCGCTTTAACTGATTGATCATTCGGTCCAGAAGCCCCGGCCGACGGGTATGGCGCGCCTTTCCTGCAAAATGCTCTCGATATAATTTGAATTGGTTATTGGCCAGAGTGGCCAGCGCATCGGCCTGCTCTTGCCGAGTCCCCGCCTCCTGGGCGCTCTCGATGGCCCGATATTCCTTTCGGTACATCTCGATATTTTTCTCCACCACATCGAGATTTTGCTGCAAATCTTCGTTTTGCTCTCGAATCAATCCCTTCATGGTCTGCTGAATTCGCTCCAACTCCACGATGATCTCGGTCAGAACTCCCAGATCCCGAGTCCGACGATCTTTTCCGGCGAAATGCCGATGATATCGCCCAAAGGTCAGATTGGCCTCTCGCACGATCTCACTGGCCAGCGCCGAGGTGGGCCCTTTTTCTTTGGCCGCCACGATGGCTTCGCGCTCGTTTTTGTAGACATCCAGATTCTGCTTCGCCATATCCAGCAGCGAAACCATCGCCGGATCCCGGCTCCCGTTCAGGGTATTTTTTGCCGTATTCACGAGATCGCTCAACTCACCCAGGAGCTCATCGAGGAGATCGAGATCTCGTGTGGCCCGTGGTTTGCCGGCGAAATGCGCATCATAGCGCTGATAAATTTGATCGGACTTTTTCTTGAGTTCTTTAAACGACGACTTGCTCATGGAATTTTCACCGTGTGGGACAACACTACTGGGATTCACTACCGTCGACCCGATGTCGACGGTAACCATTTCCGGAAGGCGACGACCTAACCAGACCCGTACGCGGGAGCCGATACCCTAATGGTATCGGACGGCCAGGGCAAACGCCTGCTGAGACGCTTCCCATTCCATCCATACCATCGCCGCCGGGCATTACCCGTCTTGGTGTGACGGCACCAGCAGGGTGGAGCAGTTCATCTGCTGGACCCACTTGCTCTTGATGCTGGAGCTTCCCCGGCGTTCTTTAGACGTCCTATGACCCAGGATCATCCAGTCCACACCACGATCTTCTACGGCCGACCGGAGCCCGGCGACCGGGTGATCCACGATGATGGCCGCCTCAAAATCAATGCCCTCCAGAATCTCGCGGTGGCGATCTATATAGTGCTCCATGGAGTCCTCGGCTTCGTTGATCACGGTGGTCGTCTCCATCCCTTCGGGCAGATCTTCTTCCGTAATCACCGTCGTCGATGGCAGGGGATGGGCGTAGACCAGGTGCAGGGGCGACTCGAATCGTTCGGCGAGCCACACCGCCTCCCGAAGTGCTACGTCAGCAGCTTTTGAAAAGTCCGTCGCCACCGCCAGGGTCATTCCTTTTTGAAATTTGGCACCCTCCGGATGAACCACCACCATCGGCGCCGGCGGAGGACTGGTCAATTTCATGACCGTCGAACCAAAGACAAACCGATTCCAGGCTCCTCTGCCGGACATCGAAAGTACCAGGGCGGCGACGTCCTCGTCGGCGGCATATTTTCGAATGGTGTGCTCCGGCGCCCCGGTCTCCACGATGATTCGATCCGGAGCACGACCCCCGGCTTCCTCAAACCATTTGCCGATGCGCTCTTCCACCTTTTTTTGCAGGTCTTCATCTTTCCAGATGTCTACAACCTTTCGGTTTCGCCACAGCGACAGGTCCAGAACGTGGATCACGTCTACCTCCACACCCAGCACTGCTCCCAGCTCCACCGCCGCCTTTGCTGCAGGCTTTGCGTTCTCCGAAAGATCCGTACCGATTAAAATTCGTTGCCCTTCCATCGTCATCTCCTCTTGCCTGAAATCATCATCACTGAAACCATTGGCCCGACCGTTGATCTGTAATCTGGAACAAGAGTAAGCATTTTCCCCATCGTTGAAAGGAGTATCCCCTCCCGCTCATGATTTTCCCACGCCTGCTCCTATTTCTTCTGCTTCTGTCCGCCCTGCCGGCCCTGAGCGGATGCGCCACCCCCGAACATTCCCACGGGGATCGGTCCGCAGAGACCTTTGAGCCCTGGACGCCTACGCGTCTTGGCCAACACCCCGGCGACCTTGGCGAAACTCCTCCTCTGAAGAGACCGCCACAACAATCTTTTCTCGAGGGAAGTCCACTTTCTGCCACCGGATATCTGGCGTGGCGGTTGTACTCCCACACCTTCAGCAAAATGG
>SKNI01000270.1 GCA_007120615.1 Myxococcales bacterium
CATGGAAGAAAAAGCGCTTTTCACTTGATGCGGACGAGGACGTCCGCGCTCCGTCAGGCGCCGATAAGTTTCAATGATACCGACCGGATCCGATCCCACCCGGCCCCCACACCACAGCGATAGGCCGCTGAGGCGGTCGATCTCAAAGAGAGTGGATAGTACTTTTGGCAAGGCAATAACACGAAGCGGTCAGCCGGCCGGTGATCCCGTTGACGATGGGGTGTCGGATGAATCGGACGAGGAACTGTCCAGCTGGGATTCCAGAAAGTCGAGGTGTGCGGAGAGTTCCTCCAACTCGTGGTTTTGTTGCGACGAGAGGGATTGTCCATACATCCATCCGGCCACGCCGAAGAGGATGGCCGCCGGGATTCGCCCCCGAAGCCAGTTTCCACCGCCGGACATAAGCCCCAGCTGCGCGCCGACTACGGTCAATTGCATGGCCGTATCGTAGTCGGACTGAAGAGCGCCCAGATGCTGCCGAGCACCGTCGATCCGGGCCGAGGCGGCTCGTTGTTCTCCGCGGCGAAGATGGGCTTCGATGCGCAAGATCTCTCTTGAGACCTCACCGAGGTTTTGTTCCATCTGACGAATCGGCTTCTGTAGGTCGGCCATCGGTCGGGCTCCGTTCGGATAACAATGACATCGCAAATAATAACCCTCACAACATCGCCCGTGGTCCAGAATGTCAAGAGGGGTTGGTGAGAATTGGTGATCAAAATCCGGGCAGATAAATCCCTGCCGTACGCTCGGGGTCGCGAATATCCTGAGCATTGAAATACGCAACCTCCCTCGAATCACCGGTGCCGTCGATGATGGTCTTTCGTTGTAGACGAGCACAGGCGCCGTAGAGCATGTATCCCCACTTCTCGGACCGGTCCACGACCCGATCGAGGAGCCCAAGTGTATCCTCGCGGTGACCGCCGAGAGCATGGAGTCCGGCATCGAGCATATCGGCGAAGAGGTCTGCTAATCCAGAATTCTTCTCTTTGCGAAGACGTTTGATGCATCGAGAGACTGCTCGTCTCTCCCCGATTCCACCTCCACCTTCGGCGAGGAGGGCGAGCAGGATTCGGCCCCACCACCAGCAGACTTCGATGCGGGAGAGGACCAATCGGCGCGCGAAGAGCGACTTTCCGATGGTCTTATATCCGTCGGTGAGTCGGTCTCGGTCGGCGATAATTGTTCCTCGATAAAGAGCGAGTTCGCCGCGGAGTTTCAAATCGAACCAGTGCAGGACACCCGTGGTGGTGAGTGGGGCATAGAGCGGCTGAGAGGTGAGGGCCTCATCGACTCGATCCGGTGTGTCGTTGAGCAGCGATAGGGCCCCGGCGGTTCGAGTTAGGCTCATTTGGTGGAGGAAATCTCCGTTGCGGCGGGCCTTGTCATCCAATCGTTCAACCAGGGGGCGCAACTCGGTGAGGCGGCCCAGATCGAGGAGCGCTTTGGCCTGCCATATCAACACTCGGTGGAGTCCGGAGACACGCTGGTTTCCCGTGACGTGGGCCCTGATCTGGGTTTCGGCTTCCTCTAGCTCTTGATAGGCTTCCCGAGTTCGCCCTTCAAAGAGCGTAGCGCTCGCTCGGCAGCCACGGATGATGGCATATTCAGCGTCGGTTGTTGCGATCTGGCGGGCCGTTGCCAACAGGTCTTCTGTGCGCCTTCGATTGTTCCATCCACCGCGGGCGGCTTGTGCGACGGCCTCCAGCGCAATGCCCTCCACAATGGTCGGGCGGTGTCCCAATTCAAGGGAAAGCCGCAAGGTGCGAATCCGGAAATTGAACCCGAGAACCGGTGCAAGATAAGTGATCTGGCGCGATGCCGTTGCCAGAAGTTCGAGACGCTCGGCTTCGTCTGCGGCAATCGTGTCCAGATCTCTCGGTGAGAAAGTCAGACCTCGGCGTTTGAGTTGAGCCTGATGCCATAACGTAGAAGCGACCAACCCTGCAGTACTCGATGGAATTGCCAGACCACTATCTTCAAGAACCGATTCCAGCAATTCGGTTCCCCTTATCACGTCACCGGCTGCCAGGTACGCCTCCGCAGCCTGTCGCTTTAGTTTCCGCTGACGCGGCCGGTGCTCACAGCCCTGAGCGGCCCGAAGGTACATTCCGGCGGCCTCGATCGTACTCCCGCGGTTGAGAGTCATATCGGCCAGTCGGACGTGGAGGTGGCGTTTCTGCTCCTCCTCAGTGCTCTTTTGAAGGGTGAGAGCTCTGCGAAATAGACGGGCAGCCCGATCGAAGGCAAAAGCGTCGCAGGCCTGATCGGCGGCCTCGGCAGCATAATAGGCAGCGAGTTCCGGTCGATCTCCCATCTCCAGGTGATCCACCAATACAAGGGGAGCTTTGATCCAGGACGTATCAGCCAGGTACGCATCGGCCAGCAAATTGTGATAGTTGCGCTGCTGGTTCTTAGTCAATTCCGCCAATACGGCGTCTCGAATGCGGTCATGGAAAACTTCCAAGAGGGAGTGGCGGCGACGTTCTTCAACCCTTGCGAGGCGGCCGATCTGCAGACGTTCAGCGGCCCCGTACACGGCACCCGGCTCCTCGCCGAGGACCACCTCCAACATACCCATCGGTAATGGAACTCCCGAAACGCTGGCTACCTCAAGCAATCTACGCTCAACGCTCTCGAGCCCTTGGATACGGCTACCTAAGATCGTTGCCAGATTGATACCCCCGGCAGGAGTTTTGAAGCCGTGGGCTCCGATGTGGCGGGCCAACTCATAGAGCATCATGGGATGACCGGCGGTCTCCCCGGCCAACCGATCGACGGCCTCTGAGTTGAGGGGCTCTCTTGCCGGCAATAGGGTTTGAATCAGGATTCGGGCCTCGCTCTCGGAGAGGTTTTCTAATTCCATGATCTTGACCCTCCCACAATATCTCTGGAGCACACCGAGTTCTGTGCCATGTTCTGCCGTGCCATGTTCTGCCGTGCCATTATCATCGAGGCATCGAACGGTGGCGACAACCAATACTCCAGGGCTGGTTTGCCTTGTGCAGATATGTTCTAGAAGTTGAAGGCTTTCATCATCTGCCCAGTGAAGATCATCGATAAATAACACCACTTTTTGGCGGGCAGCCAGGCGCCCCAGGATTTCGGCCAGTGCATCGAACGCCAGATGCCGTAATGTTAAGCCTTCTTCTTCGGTTACCTCTCCCTCCTTTGCGGTCACGGTGACCTTTCCAAAGACCGGGAAGAGGCGCTGCAATAACACGGCCCTGGCCGGCATCAACTCAGCGACGTCTTCCTGGGAGAGTTCGGCCAGATAATGACTTAAGCGGTCAATGATCCCGTCAAAGCCGTTATAGGGTAAGAACTCGCGGGCGTAGCACCGTCCGGGGAGCACCAGCAACCCCTCCTGGTCTTGATGAGAGAGAAAATGGCGAGCCAGAAGACTCTTTCCCACACCGGCGGGACCCGCCAATAAGACCGTCGAGGTTCCCTCTTGCCCCACAGCCTCTAATTCCCGCGTCAGCGCACGCAACTCGGCGGTTCGCCCCACAAATTCATCGGAGTCGGTGCTGGATTTGATGCTCGCCGTATAGGCCACCTGCGGCTCTACATCGATCATAGAGACACCGAGCCGGCGGGCGATCTCCTCGCCGGTCGGACGCATCTCACGCTCCCGATGCATCAATTCCATGCATAGTGTTGCAAGTTTCGGCGAGACCTCTGGGACCAACTCCTCGATCGAAACGGGATCGTTGACGACCTTGCTGAACAGTATATGGATGGGAGTTCCGTCGTAGGGGTATTGCCCGCTCAACGCCAGATAGAGCAACACTCCCACGCTATACCAATCGCTCTCGGGACCAACCGGGAGCCCCTCCGCCTGTTCGGGAGACATAAATAAGACCGTCCCCACCACAACGTTCTTCTCGCTCTTTGGATAGTGATTTTCTGCGGGATGGGCGACCAGTCCGAAATCCAACAGGACCACGCGGCCCTCGTTGGTGACCATAATATTGGACGCCTTGATATCCCGGTGAACCATTCCCACTCTCTGAAGGGCCAGAAGCCCGCACACCAGTTGTGCCAGAGCGGACTGAAGTCTCTCCTCATCGAGTTCTCCGTCTGCTTCCTCGGTAGTCCCTGGACGGACGTACTCAATAAAATTCTGTCCCTCCAAAAGCTCCATGGTAAAGAACCAGCGCTTTTCTGCGTGGATCAACTCACCAAGCCGGACCAGGTTGGGGTGACGAATCTCAACAAGAGAGCGAAACTCTCGTTTGAACGCAATGAGTGTCTCGGGACTGATATTTATTAGGGTCTTGATCGCCACCAACTCACGCCGCTTTCGATCAAAAGCTTCGTAGACCACTCCCATTCCGCCGGATCCGATTCTGCGCCGAATCTCGAAGCGGTCGACCCAGGTTTTTCCCACCTGTCTATCTTCGAACTCCTCGAGGGTCATCGGGCTACTTTGTCCATCTAAAACGAAGATTCCGAACACCTTAATGCTGAATCTTGGAAATCGTTAGGCTCTTTTTTCGTGAGGGCTTCGAGCCCCCCTCAGGTGGTCGCGCCACGACGTGCCTACGACGTGCCATGAACTCCACGAACCCTCGGAGTTAACTTATAGTTAACCGTGCAGGGCTTAAGCCCTGGCAGCCTTGCCGACCACGACGCCCAGGAGAGGCCGGTGTGGATGTGGACTTCTGCGACACCTGGTTTAGTAGTTAACCCTTGAGCTTGTAGATCGTGACGTATTCACCGCGGGCAAAGAAAAGATAGGGACCGATCCACTCGATGATTTTTTTTCCGCCCGAGGTTATTCGAGAGAGGGAATTCTTGGGGGCGTAGTAGAAATAGTTGTAGTCCTTCGTTTCCAAGATCCAGGTGTCTCGCTCCGGGGTAGGGTAGACATTGCGGACATAACCGACGCCGGTTTCGTAAGTCTCGGTCTCGCCATCGGTGGTGATCGTCAACGTCCCACTTCGACTGATATTGGCTTGTCGTCCCGCAGCCAGGGGGTCTTCTTCGTTGAGTTCGGGAGGTTCGACCTGCTTGGAAGCCTCGGTCTCGGGATCGACGTTCCACCACTGACCGCCCTTTTCCTGAATGAAGATCTTGTCATCGCCGCGCTCGATTCGGACAAAGTCGGTTTTGGCGAGGTCTTCAGGACCGGTGATATAACGAACCTCCAAAGACGGCAAGGACATCATGGCGATGTGCCCACCTCGGGTGGATAAAAGAAGAGCCTCCTCTTCCGTTAATGAGATGTCGGCGATCTTGAACTTCGACCTGCTCTTGAGTTGTGCCTTTAGCTCTCGCAACGGGGTCTCGCTTTTCCACGAGTCGAGGCCCACACCGTTGGAGGCGTATCCGAATCGGGCGCCAATACCGAGCGGGGGGAAGTACCGCATGTCGGGATTGGTCTTCATATAGTGGTAACGGATACCGTCGACAAACCAGGCAGCGGAACTAAGCATCTCTCCCTCGGGGGCAAACTTCTTCGGCGCCCAGATGCGAAGATGAAGTTCATCGGCCGTCGCGTCGTCCATGACCGCATAGCTCACAGGAGACGTCTCCGGGGTGGGGAAGACCTCACTGCTGTTGATCTTATCGATGCCGCCAAGCTCCTCGGCCAGGGCATCTGATGAATCAGCGAGCAGAAAATGTATCAGACCCACGGTCACCTGATCGAGAGGACATCCATCGCGATGGCCCCGGCTCACCCAGAGGGTGGTGACAGAGTAGGGACCCTCATAGCGCTTCATCATCTCTTCCACTGCAGACCTGTTCATCCCGAAGGACTCGGCATCGGCGAGAAGCTCCGAAAGCGTGACTTCTTCTTGTTCCCTGATTCGCATTTCGTAAATGGTGCCCATAATCTCCCCTTTCGTTCAGATATATGATGATTCTTCAAAAAAGATTGCCAGCTGTTACTGGCTGGCGGACTAACCGATCGGTATGCCACAGGTTAGCGGTTTCGGCAAGGGGGCTAAAACACTGACCGACAGACATGCAAGAGGCAGTAATGGTGGGCAAATCTAATCTATTGCTGGTCGGGAATTCGACCAAAACCCTTCATCCGACGATCGCCCTGCGAGGTGGCTCAAAAGGGAGCAACCTAGAACGTGATGATGAGCGATGCAGGTTGGGGAACAGGCAGTTCGAAGGCTCGAAGAACTGCCTCCTCGAACTCTGATCACTCATAGCTTTTCCTTTTATATCTCAACGATCAGGAGAGTCACGTCTCAATGATGAGGAAGTCATTTATCTTTGTCCATTTGAGAACATTATTGCGTTGTCGGGACTCCCTATTTGGTGGCGAAGCTAAATGGATATCGCACCTGGATGGTGCCTCCTCCTCCCGGAGCGTCGAAGTCGACTTCGCTGATCTGATAGAGCAAGCAATCCTGCAGGCGTTCTTCGTAGAGAGTAGTTCCCTCGCCAATCTCACTCATCGATACTCGGCCGCGGCCCTCGCTGGCTTCGATCGTAAACTCCAGATCGATGCGGCCTGACGCTTCGGGGAAGTCCTCCAGCGACTCCTCATAGCAACGGCGCACGAATGGCCGAAAAGCGGCGATTCCCTCCTGGACCTGTTCTCGTGAGAGCTGCGCCATAGCTTCGTCGGATGAGGCATCTTCTTCCGGGGGTAACAGGGCAGGACCCGAAGAGACCTGCCGATTCATCGCCTGCGTCGGTGCTTCATCTCTTTCAACGGGAGCGGTGCTCTCTCTCGACGATCCGCCGGTTGTGCGTTCCCCAGCCGAGCTATCGTCAGTCGGCCTATCGACGGGAACCTCCTCACTTTCCCCGGTCGCCTCGGATGCCTGGGACGACGAGGATTCGCGGCTATCCTGCGCTTCGTATGGAAGAAACTCTTCCAATGAAGGCTGCTCCCCATCGGTGGAATACAGAATGAACCCCAGAATGAGGAGAGCGATACTGACGGTGACGGTTAGCGTGACTTTTCGGTTCATGATTCGACGGTACGAGCATTGTCGTTCGTGGTCAACGATGTGTAAGGGTGACTTTCTTCGACAGTCGAGCCCGTTCACACGTGAAAAGTTGGTGATCTTTTTTCAACTTGAGTTGAAGCCGGAATACGAGGTGCCCTTCGAGCCAAGCAGCCAGCTTCTGGTGTTTATGGACGTAGCCAGGAATGTTGCACTTCTGCATCTGGTAGGGTGGCATCCGCCGCGACAAGCTGATCGCGCAGTGGACTGAGGTTAGGCGGGGCACGAACATATTACTTGGTCAATCGGGGACGGATCTTATCATCGACCTCAGCTTGGTGCTGACGACAAACCTCGATGACGGAGACCTAGATGAAGATTTTGATCTTTGGGGCTGGACCGATGGGCTCACTTTATGCTGCGCGGCTCTTTGAGGCCGGTCACGACATTACGGTACTGGATAGGGGAGAGCGGCTCGATGAATTGCGAAGACACGGAGTCGTGCTGGAGGATGCTCATAGTGGTCGACGAGAGATTTTCTCCATTCCCGTCGTCGACGAGCTAAAAGAGGACGACGCCTACGATCTGGTGATGGTCATAATGCGCAAGAATCAGGCGCTGGAGATCCTGCCCGTTCTTGGGAAGAATCGGCACGCTCACACATTCTTATTTTTGATGAATAACGCTGCCGGGCCAGCGGAGTTGATCGACGCCCTCGGATCAAAGCGCGTAATGGTAGGGCTGCCCAGTTCCGGTGGGTATCGTCGAGGCCACGCCATGCGAGTGATGCCCGCCCGCTTCGCTCCGATTCCCATCGGGGAGGTCGACGGAAAGGTCAGGGAGAGGACCCGCCGCGTCGCGGCATTGCTCAATACGATGCGCGATAAACGTGCGCAGATCCGCACCGATATGGACGCTTATCTGGTTACCCATGTCTCTCTTCTCTGCCCTCATCTCGCCATTTATGCCGCCGGACTCGACGCAAAACGACTGGCCAGTACCCCGGATGCCATCGTGCTGGGAATCCGCGCTCAAGCGGACGCCATGCGGGCTCAACGAGCAGCGGGCATTCCCATTCGTCCGCCGGTATTACAGGCATTACCATGGATCCCGGAGCCCTTCACCGCCGCCGTATTACGGCCCATCGTCAAGACGACGTTCTATGAGGCGGGAATCGTCGGGCACGCCAGCGCCGCGCGGGACGAGATCCAACTCCTGGTCCAGGAGTTTCGCCAGCGCGTCGCCCCCGGAGGAGTCGAGATGCCGGCATTTGACAAACTGGCGGCCTACCTACACGAGGAGTTGCCGAGTATGCCCGAGGGAAGAAGTGAGGTGCCGATGAAATGGAGAGGAGTCTTCGCTCTCGGCGCGGTCGCCGTTGGTGCTTCGGCGGCACTTGTCGCGGCCTCTCATCTGGCGAGCAAACACAGAAATAGATGATGGATGTTGACGTAAATAAATGGTGGCGAATGAACCAAAGGACAAGAAGATGATGTTCCAACATGGCACAGAAGAGATCTTCTATCAGGTCTTTGGCCCCGATGACGGTCCGGTGGTGCTTTTCTCCCACGGTGTGACGATGGATCACAGAACGTTTCTGGAGCAGGCCGAGGCCCTCAGTGATCGCTATCGGGTGGTGCTCTGGGATCTTCCAGGCCACGGAAAATCTTCTCCCATCGAAGGTGCCGACTTTCGGCTGGAGCCGCTGGGCGACGCCCTCGTGGCACTCCTCGATGAACTCGGCGTAGAGCAGGCAACACTTGTGGGACAATCCGTTTCAAGCCTGCTTCACCAGCATGTTGCCTTTCGCTTCCCGGCGCGAGTAAAGGCTCTTGTCGATATTGGAGGAATGCCCTTGCACCGTCCCGTAGGCGGGGTCACAACCTTCTTTGGCAAGGCCGCCGTCGGAATGACCGCCGCGCTGCCGGAGAAGACATTCTACGGATGGTTCGCCAACGCCAGGGCGATAAAAGACTCCACACGAGAGTATCTGGCCGAAGGGATTTCGAAGTTTGGAAAGAAAAAGGTCCTGGAGATGACCTACGCCTATCTCGAGGATCAATCTACGGGCATCCCGCAGGCGCCACCCCACCGGCTCCTCATCATCAACGGAGAAGAGGAAATCGGCATCGTCAAAAAGGCCTCGGCACGTTGGGCGGAGGAGCACCACGACGCCGAGCGAGTGATCGTTTCCGACGCCGGCCATATCGCAAATCAAGATAACCCCGGGGGAGTTTTTGAGGTGCTTCGTCCCTATCTGGACTCCCTCTCCGATGTCGATGAATGATGTGCGCCATCATCAGGGACTCGTTTGGAACGAAGCCCATCCAAACACCTCCGAAACAGCCAGAAGAAGATGGGACCGAGGAACCCGGCAGCGCCGGCGAGGATGAAAAAGGACTCCCCCCACCTTGCAAGACTTCGATCGCCATATATCGGAGGGAGTTCAGTTCAGCTGTTTCGGCGTCCGCATCCGCCGGGACCAGCAGATCACCCAGTGGGACGGTTTGGGTTGAAATCACGGAGTTGGAAAAGGAGATGATCTCGGCGTATACATACCTTCGTCGAGATCATCTCCGATAGGTAAGGGTTCTCCAGGTCACCGAACATGGCCGCTCACGGGAGGGAGAATGGTTTTTCAGGTGTCACGCACAATATATCAAGTATTCATCGGTAATCATGACTCTTCACGATCACCGGCAAGGTTGTGCAATTTTTAGATCCCATCGAAGTCTCTGGAGAGCTGACGCTGGCGGAGAGGGCGGTACAGG
>SKNI01000564.1 GCA_007120615.1 Myxococcales bacterium
GTCGGCACCTCAGGGAGCACTTCGAGCGCAGACCATCGCGGCCCGCAATTATATCTTTGCGGCCATCGGCGTTCGAAACCTGGCTGACCCCTTCATGCTGCGGGCCGACGTCTATGACCAGGTCTACGGCGGAATCGATCGAGAAGACCCGCGCACCAACGAGGCCGTCGATGCGACTCGTGGTGAGGTGATGCTGCTGGGGAATCGAATCGTAAATGCCTCCTATAGCTCCAACGCCGGTGGATTTACGGAGAATAACGAAAACGTCTGGGACGCCGAGCCCCAGGAGCATCTGCGTGGTCGGGTGGACGCACCGGAGTCGGAGATTCCCGCCCAATTTCGAAACGGAATTACCGAGGCCAATCTGGAGGCCTTCTTAGATCATGACTTTCCCTCGCCCAGCAAAACAGCGTCGGTTTCCAGCTCCAATTTTTACCGGTGGAATGCCACCGTGGAGCCTCAGACTCCCAGGGAGTGGCTCAAAGAGCGGGGGGAAGACGTGGGAGCGATTCGAGACATCCAGATTTTAAGTCGAGGGGTCAGCGGTCGAATCATCCGACTGAGGGTGATCGGCGAGAAGGCCAACGCCGAGGTGGAGCGAGAGTTGAACGTTCGCCGACTATTCGGGGGGCTTCGAAGCGGTCTTTTTAAGCTGGAGTTGAGCAAAAATCGCAACGGCACGGTTCGGGAATTTCGATTTCGAGGAGCCGGTTTCGGTCACGGAGTGGGGATGTGTCAGACCGGGGCAATCGGGATGGCCGATCAGGGCCACGATCATCGCGAGATATTGACTCATTATTATCGGGGCGTTGATATTCGGAAGTTGTATTGACCGGAGAGACAGGCGTCCCTGTTCGCGCTCCAAGAGAGTAATTATTTTCGGGAAAATCCTTGGTGTTCAAAACACCGTGAACATGTTGTACAATGGCACGAGGTACTTACCCTCGATTGTCAGAGTCATCGAGTCAGAGTTGTAGAGGGTAGGAGAAGGGCCGGTGAGTGAAAACGAGCTAAACGAGGAATTTGAGAAGGTCTGTCTCGAGGCCGAAGTCCCCACGCATATGCCGAAGCGAGTGCAGGTGGGCGGCCGAGGGGTGTTGGTGGCCAAACAAGGTGGTACGGTCTATGCGGTGGACGAGTTTTGTCCGCATAAAAATCGTTCCATGCGGTATGGGATTCTCTTTGATGGAGAGATCATCTGCCCTCACCATCACTACCATTTCGACCTGGAGACGGGTCGATGCAAATCGCGTTGCGCCCCGGTTCACACTTATGAGGTGCGCGTAATTGACGGAGAGGTCTGGATTCGTCCGTAAAGGTTCACTGGTAATGACGGTACAACCGTTCGTGGGTGCTGGATACTGTTCAGCGCCGAAAGAGACCGGTCGTCGATCACTGGTTGCCTTGGATGGGTTTGGCTCCCAAGTTATATGTCCGATGTTGTGAATGCGGCTTTTTTCGGGTCGTGTAGGTTCGCCTGCAGTATTCATCAGTTGTCGTGACGTAGCCGGGATAGAAGGTAATCCAGCAAGGCGTAGATAGCCGGTGAATGGTTGAGGCCAAAACAAATTATGGACAAATTCATGTTAGAGACCAGAAGCGCAGATAAGAAGGGTAGGGTCAATGAGCCGACCTCCGAGGAGCGACCGAGCAGCCGTATTTCCGGATTCTACCGGATGTCTGTGGCGGAGCGGTTGGAGTTGTTGATCGAAAATGACGTCCTCGACGAGCAGGACGCCGCGCTGTTGCGAGGGCGAAGCGCCGGTCTCGATGTGGAGATGGCCAATCAGATGGTGGAGAATACCATCGGCGTATTGGAGTTACCTTTGGGCCTGGGGCTAAACTTCTTGATCAACGATCGAGACTATCTGGTGCCCATGGCGGTGGAAGAGCCGAGCATTATCGCGGCGGTGAGCCACGTCGCTAAATTGACCCGGAGTTCCGGGGGATTCTCTGCTCGCTATGAAGGCTCCACCATGATCGGACAGGTCCAGGTGGTGGGATGTGAAGACTGGGAGAAAGCAAAGGCCGATATCGAGGCCGCCGAAGAGCAATTGGTGGAAGCGGCCAACGCCCTGCAACCGAAGATGGTAGAGCGCGGCGGCGGAGTCTGCGGTGTGGAAGTGCGAATGCTCGACAAGGGGCCCTACCAGCAGATGTTGGTGGTCCACATTCTGGTCGATACCTGTGATGCCATGGGGGCGAATTTCATCAACACCGTCGCCGAGGGCGTAGCTCCCATGATCGAGGAGCTCTCGGGGGGGCGAGTATTTTTGCGGATTCTGAGTAATCTCGCCGATCACCGAAAAGTGCGGGCTACCTGCAGGATTCCATTTGAGGATCTGGCCTGGAAGTCTTATTCGGGTCAGGAAGTGGCCGAGGGCATCGAACTGGCCAGTCAATTCGCCGAGGCCGACCCCTACCGGGCGGCCACCCATAATAAAGGGATCATGAACGGAATCGGGGCGGTGTGCATCGCCACCGGAAATGACTGGCGCGCTCTGGAAGCGGGCGCTCATGCTTATTGTGCGCGAGACGGAAGTTATAAGCCGATGGCCACCTGGCGGGTAGAAGAGGATCACCTGGTGGGAGAATTGGAGATTCCCCTGGCCGTGGGAACCGTCGGGGGGCCGATTCGGCTCCATCCCACGGTGCAACTGGCCCATAAAGTGCTCCGAATTGAGGGTGCTGGAGAATTGGCCGAAGTCATGGGTGCGGTCGGTCTGGCGCAGAATATGGGAGCGCTCAAGGCGCTGGCCACCGAAGGAATACAGCGCGGGCATATGTCGCTTCACGCTCGAAGTGTCGCGGCTACGGCCGGCGCCGAGCCCGATGAGTTGGAAGCGGTGGTGCGAATTCTCATCGAGGAAGATGATGTCAAAGTGCACCGGGCACGCCAGATATTGGCTGAGATGAGAGAGGAAGATATCTGTGCGGAGTGATTTGCCAGAGCCGGAGAACCCCGTTCAACCCCTTCGGGTTATCGAGCAGCGAAACGACCACGCTGCCGAAGCCCGGGAGGCGGGGATCGAAGATCTCGTCGAATTTCGGGCGGTCTATACCCGGGAAGTTCTGCTCCACGTGGCTCTCGCTGGTCCCGAAGACGGGGAACCGGTAATTTTACTCCACGGGTTCCCGGACTTTTGGTTGAGTTGGGCGGCTCAGGTTCGACCGCTCGTCAAAAAAGGCTACCGCCTCATTATGCCCGACCTCAGGGGTTATAATATGAGCGAGAAGCCTCGTGAGGTGGACGCCTATCGTCTGGACCGACTGGGTCCGGACGTCCTAGATATTCTGGAGGCCTTTGAACTGGAACAAGCCCACCTGGTCGGACACGACTGGGGCGGAGCGCTGGCCTGGTGGCTGGCCGAACATCACCCGGAGAGCTTCGAGACGCTGACGATTTTGAATTGTCCGCCCGCCGATGTGATGGAAAAGACGCTTAAGAGTCGGCCCCGGCAGTTGATGCGAAGCTGGTATATCGGATTTTTTCAGATCCCCAGGGTTCCGGAGATTGTACTGGGTCGAGCTGATTGTGCAGCGTTAGTGAGAGGGCTTCGCAAATTATCGACGCCGTCGGCGTTTACCGGCGGTGAGATCAAGATCTACCGAAAAGCCTGGGGAAGGCCGGGAGCGCTGCGGTCGATGATCAACTGGTATCGCGCTGCCCGAGGATCGATTCTGGAAGACCGTCCCCCCTCGAAGCAAATTACGATTCCCACCACGATTATCTGGGGCAAACAAGATCTGGCCCTTGACGAGATTTTGGTCGAGCCCTCGGCAGCGCGTTGCGAGGACGTCGAGGTTCACTGGGTCGAGCACGCCGGCCACTGGGTTCAGCGGGAAGCTCCGAAGTTTGTGACCGAGAAGTTGGTGGATGGGTTTCAGCGGGCTAAGCTCTCCGACTGACAAGAGTGATCCAGATTACCCCATTTCAATCACAATTGGCCGCGGCGAAGTTTTCGTAGTGGGCCAGGATTCGATCCTGGTGGTCTTCCTGACCGTAGCGGGGGTCTCCGCCGCCCCAACGGCTGTACGCGTCGCGGTCATCGGTGATGGAGGCGCATTGGCCGTGGAGGATATTAAAGGTCAATTGCACGGAGACGTTGGGGTCGAGCAGGGGGTAATGCCCTACGGCCTCGAGGCGGTTTCCGTTGTCATTTCTGGGGATTTCGAAGGGCTCGTGGGCTCCCAGGATATAATAATCGATGGCGCTGGGAGTGGCGTCGGGGCAGACCTCGGCAAATCGGGTGGCCAATTCATCGGTGACGAGACTGGAATCGGTGGGATAGCCCGCCTGATCGGCGAGGTCCTCGAATAGAGCGCGCATTCCCTGGGTCCAGGAGCCCCCGCGGCAGGGGTGGAAGTTGGAGGTGTGGATTCCGCCGATTCCAAATTGGTAGCTGTAGAGCGCTTCTGCCACCAGATCGCAATCGCTCTCGGTGTTGTGATAGCTATTCTCGTTGCACTTGGTATTAAAGGATCCCGCCCGAAAAGCAGCCTCCCAACTCAGTAGAGAAAGCATCGCTCCCAGGGTGATCTGGGCGCCGCAGCTCTGGAGGGCTCCGATCTCATCTTTGATGGCCAAAAGCGACGATTCTCGAATGGAGACCATGTCGAGTTCGCCGGTGGTGTCTTCGTTATGAGAAGCGAATCGGGCCAGGAAAAAGCGGTCTTCGCAAGTATCGTGATTGACGGTAATGGTCAGGTCGGCTCGGGCGACTTCTTCTCCGTCGACTCGTCCGGCGACGTGAAGCGATCGGGCCGAGCCGGTGCCGACGAAGCGGTAAAGAAATTCGCTCTCTTCGTTGGGGTCGAAGGCCGGCCCCAGGCTATAGGTCTCATCGGCGAAGACCTCCACTTCATCAATGCCATGGGCCTCGATTTGAAAGATCACGGGGTTGTCGACGGACGCGTTGTTTGCCGGCGAGGCGAAGGCCACGAAGGGTTCGATATCTGCGTCGGAGTTAGCGTCGTTGTAGTTGACGTCGGCGTCGCTATCGCCAATATCGCCGTCGTCTTCGCCCGCGTCGTCAGCGTCGCCGTCGGGATCGGCGTCGGATGTGCCCGTATCTTCTTCACCGGTGTCGGTCTGGTCGGCGTCGGGCTCGGAGAGGTCTGGCTCGCTGCAGGCGATAAGCCCGAAGCTCGCGAGGCCGATGATCAAGAGTCCGAGACAGAAATAGTTGGTGAGTCGGGAGACCATGATCATACCATGTCAGGCGAAAGGGATGAATTTCCGTGGGCCTGTCATGATATACCTGGGAGGTCAGAAAACAAGAGCTAGGAGCGGGGACGTCCGCGCTCCAGTTTAGCGGCTGGCGATATCGATGCCCATCTCGTAGAGGTCGGTCCAGTCGAGGCAGGTGGTGGTGTCGCAGCTCAACGCGAAGATGTGGGAGTGGTCTTCGGCGGGGAAGACGAAGGTTCGGATCCCCGCTCTGCGAGAGGTAAAGGAGCCTTCGGGGGCGTCGCTATGGCGAGGGTCGTCGACGCTGAGGAATTGGGAGCGAAGATCTTCGAGGCGCTCGGAGGTGGAGGCTTCGTCGTGCTTCCAGATCTGGAGAGCCAGGCCGAAGGTTTCCGGTTCGTCGGCGGGGGCGTAGCGGATGGAGTTGTAATTCTCCGAGGCGCTCTGGCCGGCCAGAGACGAGGAACTCAGGGATTCAGTGCCGAGAAAAGCGGTGGCGTCTTCGGTGGGTAAAAAGGCGGTCGTTTCGAGGGGGGCGTTTGCGGAGACCACACCCCGGCGCGAAGAAGAGGCGATGTGGGTCCTGGCCGGTGAGCCGGGCTCGGCGCCCTCGAAGTTGATCGATTCCACCGACGGCATCTCTTGTGATGATTCGCCGACGTCGACGCCGACATCGGCGGACTCTTCGGCGTCGGACTTGTCTGTGCAGGCGACGAAAAACAAGAGGGAAGCCAGCAGCAGTATTTTGAAGGAAGAATACATTCAGGATTCAGTGGTGCGAGTAGTGGTAAAGTCGAGGCGATGGCGGACCTCCAATTCGAGGGTGGAGAGGTCTCGTTGAAGCCTATCGCAAAACCGATGGGCGGCAAGGAAAAATTCCCGGTACCATTCGCTGAGGACGTCGGCAAACGCCTCTCCCACCTCGGGGATCAAGGGGGCCAGGATGGCGCGTTTCTGGTCGGGAGCGGCGTCGACGCCCAATTCTACGATTCGATCGAGGGCGGTGTCGCCGCCGGAGGAGATCTGACCTTCGGTGCGGGCCTGCCACTGCCCGAAGACCCGTTCGTCGAGGACGGTTTTTAAGGCCCGAGTCTCGTCGAAGAAGCCCTCCAGTCTTCTGCGAAGCGGTCGAGCGTCGGTGACCGAGAGAGAGGCCAGAAGGGGACTGAGGCGGGCGGCCAGGGCCGATTCGACGTCGGAGATCTCTCGAAGGACGTCGCGGCGGCAGTGTTCCAGCACGTGTTCCAGGCGTTCGGCGAAGAGCTCCAGGATGAAAGAGCGGTCGTCGGTCTCCAGGACCAGACGTCGAAGCAGTCGGCCTCGGCGCCGGAGTGCCTCGGTGATCTCTCGCTCGATTCCCAGCGTCACAAAATCAAAGCGGTCCGAGAGAGAGAGGGCGTATTGAGCGGCTCGGGCTTCGGGGTCACCGGCGGATTCCTCAAGGAAGTCGGTCAACTGGGAGGCCTGGTCGCTGAGGTCTTCAAAGTGGGCGATTTCTCGGGACCGCAGCTCGTCGATCTCTCCCAGGAGATCGTTGAGTCCGCGGGAGACTTCGGCGATCTTGATGCGCCAGGAGCGTTGGACGAAGTGCTCATCGAGTAGGCGCATCAATTCCTGAAAATCTTCGGAGATTTCTTCGGGGTCGCCTTCTTTGTCTTTTCTTTCGGTAGTGCGGGAACGGAGGGCTTCCAGGGCCGAGATCGCCAGGATGTCGAGGACCTGGTCGCCGGTATTTTTCTGAAGGTAGTCGGCGACCTCCTGGACGTGCTCTTGTCGGGCCTCGCGATCTCCGAAGCGGTCGATCTTATTGAGGACCAAGAGAACCCGAAGGGACGAGTCGGGGATGGCTCGAAGGCGGGCGAACTCGGTTTCTTTGAGGGCCTGGTTGGCGTCGAGCATCCAGATGATGGCTTCGGCATCGTGGAGGGCTTCGTCTGCCAGGGTTTCATGGCGCTCGTCGAGAGCGTTGAAGCCGGGGGTGTCCCAGTAGTTCAGTGAGCGCAGCTCGGGGTGAGGATAGGTGTAGTCGAGGTGGGTGATCTCGTTGGCTTCGTCGCGCATCAGAGTTTTGGCGGTGGCGAAGTCGACGTCTCGAAGGCGGCCGTCTTCGTAGGCGATTCGGACCCCTTTTCGAGGACCATAATTCATGATGCAGGGATGGGCCGTCGTCGGCAAAATCCCCATCGGAACGACCTCCTCGCCGAGGATGGCGTTGACCAGGGTGGACTTTCCGGCGTTGAACTCTCCGAGGATGGCCACCGAGAGGGGGCTGTCGAGGGTGGTACTCAGATCGTGGACCCGGGATAAAAAGGTCTCCAGTCGGGGCTCGGTGGTGAGTTGGTCGCGAAGCTGAGACAGAGAGGTGACGAGGTCGGCGGTGCTCTCGAACCCGACTGGCATCTGCCAGGTGGGGCGAAGGGCGTCCAGGGCCCGCTCGATGTCTTCTTTGAGGGTGTCTTTGAGTTCGGAGGAGGACGGCTCGGCGTGGAGGGCGTCTCGAAAGGAGACCAGCGCTTCTGCGGGGTCTCCCGATTGGAGGGCGACCAGGCCCAGGGCGTGCAGAAGTTGTGGCGGGCGTTGGCGGTGAAATTGGTCGGCCTCTTCCAGGAGGTGGCGGGCGCCGGCGGGGTCGCCCAGCGCCAGGCGTGAGCGGCCAAGGCCCAGAAGAGCTTCGGGGTGATGCTCGGTGGAGGCGGAGCGCAACAGGTATTCAAAGTGTTCGGCGGCCTCTTCGAAGCGCTCCAGAATCAGCGCCGTTCGACCGGCGCCGATGCGGGCGCTCGATGACTTCGGATCGCGGCTCAGCGCCGATTCATAAGACTGGCGAGCCTTCTCGTAATTCTTGATTCGCTCGTTGGTCTCGCCGATCAGAGCATAAATTTCGGAGTGGCTCTGGGTCTCGTCTTCGGTGCTCCCCAGGGCCCGGATCAACAACTGGTTGGCCTTCGACGATTGATTGAGCGCCAGATGGGCGCGGGCGCCGCCCAGAAGGGCATCGTGGTGGTCTGGAACTTTGTCGAGGAGGTCTTCAAAGGCGCAGGCTGCCTCGGCGTGATGTCCGGTGGCAGCTTCGATACGGCCCAGAATCAACAGGGTGTCGGGGTCTTTGCTGTTGGTGCCCACTTTTCGGATGATCTCGAGGGCTTCTTCAAAGTGATCTCGTTGTCGAAGGGCTTCGGCCAGGGCTACGGCCGCTTCTTTTTGGTCGGGCCAGATCCGAAGGGCCCGGCGCAATTCGCGGGTCGCTTTGTCGGGTCGTTGCATGGCCAGATAGGTGCGGCCCAGCCCAAAATAGAGATCGTATAAAAAGGGAGGATCATCATCCAACTCCAGAGCGCGCTGGAAGTGATCGTGGGCCTCGGCGTAGTCTTTTTTCTTTTCGAAACAGAGCCCCAGATAAAAGTGGCTGGAGGCCTCTTCTCGAAGGGTCAGTGCTTCCTGGAATAATTCGACGGCTCGGTCGTGGTTATCAAGGTAGAAATGGCATAGCGCCCGCATGTGGCGGGTTCTCTCGACGCCCGGTCTACGGTGCTCGGCCTCTCCCAGCCATTGAAGAGCGGTCTGGTATTGGCCACGGCGAATCGCCGCCCGGGCTTTTTCATGGAGGGAGCGAATCTCCTCGGGGAGCATGACCTCGTCGAAAAAGTCTCCGACCCGGTCGCTCAATCTGTCGAAAATGCTCATGGGTTTTGCCGTATAAGAGAGCTCATTGTAAAATACATGCAAATTCTTGGCATAATTTCCGATAATAAGAAAGGAAGTCGCTGCAAGGAACGTTGCGCGATTCCCGGCAAACAAGGTAGATCAACAACAGTATAAGAATAATGCCCGCCGTAAAAACGCCGCGGGATGACCAATACACACAAGGAGAGCAAAATGAGTCTGAATAAAGCGATGATCATCGGAAATCTTGGCGCCGATCCGGAAGTGCGCTACACCCAGAGCGGGACGCCGGTGGCCAATTTGCGGATCGCCACCAATGAAGTGTGGACCGACAAAAGTGGTGAGAAACAGGAGCGCACCGAGTGGCACCGGGTTGTGGTCTTCGGGCGAACCGCTGAGAATGTGGGCAAATACCTCAAAAAAGGTCGCCAGGTCTATGTGGAAGGTCGAATCCAGACCAAGGACTGGGAAGATCGAGACGGAAATAAGCGCTATACCACCGAGATCGTGGCTCAGAACGTGACGTTCTTGAGCGGCGGAAGTGGTGGAGGACGCGGTGGTGGTGGCTATGATGGCCCCAGCTATTCGGATGCCGATGCGGGACCGAGTGGCGGATCGGAGTCCAATTTCGATCAGTCCTTTGATGACGATGACATTCCGTTTTGAGCAAGGTGGGCTGCTGAAAGGCGCTCATTTTGTAATGCGGACGTCTCGGGCTGCTGAAGGGCGCTTATTTTGTAATGCGGACGGGGACGTCCGCGCTCGTGCGCCTGAGAGCATATATAGCCAGATGGTGAGAGTCCATCCAGGGCAAGA
>SKNI01000620.1 GCA_007120615.1 Myxococcales bacterium
AACGGGAACTTGAGTCCTTACGACAAGGAACTCACTAACTGGAGAGCCGTATGCGGGAGATCCGCACGTACGGTTCGGAGGGAGGGGCGCCCGGCGAACCGGGTGTCCCTACCCCTATCGAAGACTGGGCCGTTGCTTACTCAGCCGCTCCCACGTTAATCGTGATCGGGTCGGTCTGATCGTCTCCGTGATCGAAGTGCCAGAGGACGAATTCTATGTCTTCCTGGCCTTCTACTTCGGGGTAGATATGGACGTGGTCGCAGTGAAAGATGCCGGCCACGTCGCCGTTGGCTCGTTCCACGAATTGAAAGGACCCGTCTGCGTCGGCGTCGGGGTGTTGAATGAGTCCCCAGGCCAGAATGTCGGTTTCGTTATCGATGGGGAAATAACGGGCCGAGAATTCGGTGCACTCGCGCTCACGAGTATCATCATCGCGGGATTCGGTGCCCATCTCGATGAGCTCTCCGTCGCGGTTGTAGAATTCTACGGTGAGGGAGGCGCGGGGACCGTCGGCGGTAAATTCGTGGAGCGAGCCGTCTTCGGTCTGCACCGGGGTGGGGAGCGCCGAGATGGAGTTGCCTTCGGCATCCTGCCAGCCGTCGTTTCCGTCCCATCTTGCCAGAAGAGTCGCGGGGTTGCCTCGGGTTGAGATATCGACCCATCCGGCTTCTTCGTGGCCGTTGTCGTGGTCGCCGTCACCGTCGCCGTCGCCATTTCCGTTTTCAGGATCATCTCCGCAGGCGGCGAGCAAAAAAACCAGAGCGGTGACCAGGAATAAGAATCCATATGATCTTTTCATTGTTCCATTTCTCCAAGTACAGGGTTGTTGTTGATGGTGCTCGTTGATGAATTTCTGAGAATGTATGGGCTTCAAAAGATGGCCTGATAGATAAGCTGGATATTTCGACCGGGCTGGGGAGCGACCTCTTTGATGCGGGAGAGATGATCGCGGCCCAATTGATTGCCTACATTTCGGCCCTGCAGCATGACGGTGTGGTCCATCAGCCGACTGTGATGGCGCCAGCCTATAAGAGCATGAGCGAAGGCATATCCGTCGGTGGGCTGCTCCGGCAGCTCCGTGGTGTCACCGATCTGAATGGGTCGGGGAACGCGGTTCTGGGGGGCAGAAAGTGTGGAGCCGATGGAGCCAAAAAAGGGACTTCCCTCGTAGCGAAGCTCTACCTTTCCGGAGAGTGGCGGAATGAAGGGGAGCGGATCGTTTTCGGCTCGTCGAGTGGCCCGGGTGTAGGAAGCGGTGAGGTCGAATACCAGATCGTCGACAAACTCCCATTGCAGGCGGCCTTCGGCGCCAAGAAAGAGTGCGTCGTCGCCGCGGGCTTCAAAGACCGGGGTCACGCGGGGATCGACGCCTTCGCGAAAGACCCGGACCGTCTCTCCCGTGGGGCTGTAGTAGATATAATTGTCTACGCGATTGGCGTAGGTGGCCGCTTCCAGGCTTACCTTCGAGAGCTCGGCCCGAAGGAAGAGATCCCCTCCCAGGCCGACTTCGGATTCCAGATCGGGGGTGCCAATATCAAAGGAGAAGTCCGCAAGGTGAGGGCCGTCGGAGTAGAGCTCCTCGATGGTGGGGTTTCGAAAGGAGCGGCTGAAGCTGGCCCCCAGGGTCCAGTCCTCGGCGAAATCCCACAGGGTTGCCAGGGAGCCGGAGATCGAGCCGAAGGTGCGCGGGGTGACCTCTTTTACGATTCGGCGCTCGGCGGTGCGCACTCGAAGTGGGGAGAGGTCGTCGGTGCTGGTCCATCGATAGTCGCCGCGAATGCCGGCCTGCAGCCGGAAGGGCTGGCGGTGGAGTTGCTCGTAAACGAAACCGCCGACGGAGCGTTCCGTGCCGGAGCGGGTTCCCGGGGAGAGTCCCGAGGCTTCCAGATCGCGGCTCTGAAAGGAGAGGCCCAGAGCGCCCTCGAGGCTAATGGAGTCCTCGGGATCTCCTACGACGTCGTGGTGGGCCACCAGATGAGAGTCGGTGCTGATTTGCACGAAGCGGGCTCCCAGAATGTCCTGGTCGCCTAAAGTCCCCTCGATCTCGTCGTGAAGATAGCGGGTGACGTTGGTGCGAAGCTCGAGTCCGTCGAAGACGCCGAGAGGGCCTTCGTAGTCGGCGTGAAAGCGGCTGCTGAGTCGGCTGGCCTCGATGTCCACACCTCCGGGGTGGCCGCCGGGAATCAGCTCTCCGCCGAACTCGCCGGGGACGCCGTAGACGGTGTCGAAGTAGCGCACCGCCGCGCCGACCACGCCCCATTCGGGCACCCAGCTCAGGCCCGTGGCGAGGTTGAAGCCGGCCATCTGGGTCTGCTCCAGGGGGCCAGAAGGGGTCCGGGTGTCACCCGCTCTTCGTCCGGTGGCCTCGGCGTAAAATGCCAGCGGTCCCAGGGGCCCGCGGAGTACGGCGCCGCCGCCCAGGCCGTTATTGACTGACTCCAATTGAGTGGTCACCGTTCCCTCGACCACGTCGGGCCGAAAAGTGGGCACGTCTTCTCGGATCACGTTGACCACGCCGCCCAGGGCGTTGGAGCCGTAGAGGAGACTGGCCGGTCCCCGAATGACCTCCATACGAGCAGCGGAGATGGGTTCGACCATCACCCCGTGATCGGAGGCGGTCCAGTAGATATCGCCGGTGCGGTGGCCGTCTTCCAGCATAAGCACGCGGTCTCCCGGCATGCCCCGGATGGTGGGGTTGGTGGCCCCGGGTCCGTTATATTGAACGTGAAAGCCGGGCACCGACTCCAGGGTTGCGGGAACGCTGCTGGAGAGGTTTCGCTGAAGCTCATCGCCGTCCATGCTCGTCGTGGGCTGGTAGACGTGGCGCGGGCCCAGTGCGCGGCCCGTGGTGGTGACGACGATCTCTTCGGTTTCGATGTGGTCTTCTGAATCTTCGTGTTCTCCTCCCATGGCTACAGCGGGAAGAGTCAGTAGTAAGGCAGCGAAGAGACCGGCTTTTTGTGAGGTGACGTGATGCATTTCAATAATACTCCAACACAGTTTGGTATAAGAGTTTTATTGTAAATGCAACTTATTTGCAAGTGTGGCTAGCGGGTGAAGAGTGCGTGATTCAGGTCCCGGGGCGGGTGAAGAGTACGGTGTAGGAGGCTAGTGACGGCGTCCCCCGGGTGCCGGGTCGCGAACTGCGCTCCCCTTTACCCGGGGTGACAATGCCTGCGCTTCGCTCCGGCGCGGCGTTTGAACTGCGAACGCCTTGGCGGGGCGGTGGGATTGGGCGGTTCGGGGCTCTGAAGGGGGCGGTTGTAGTCGGGTGGGTGAAGACTGCGGGGTAGAAGGTTCGGGGCGGTGAAGAGTGCGGGGGTTAGGAGGCTCGGGTCGGTGCGCATAAGAGGTTCGGGGCGCTGAAGTGAACATCACCTCAACTCGGGTCATGCAGTTGCAGTTCCTAAGGCGCGTAGTGCAAGCCGCGCCGGAGCGCAGCGGAGGCCCCTGTGACCCCGGAACCCGGGGGACGCCGCTCCGGGACCTGTACCCCCGTAGTCTTCACCGCCCCGGGACCTGAATCACGTAGTTGCAGTTTTATACCTTCCAAAGCGATGGGAAGACGATAATTTTGCGAAAGTAAGCGATCCGAACCGATAGGAAGGCGACTTTTTTCCGCAAAACGCGTTGCCGTCTGTTAGGAAGACCAGGTTCAACCGAAAAGTCCTCTTCCCATCGGTTGGGAAAGCCACTTCAGTTGAAAAGTGATGTTCCGGTCGGATGGGAAGGTTTATCTGGCCCGCCGGAAGCGTTCCGGTCGGATGGGAAGGCGTTTTTGCGGTTGAAGTGAGGCTTCCTAACGGATGGGAAGGGTTACTTTAACAGGAGGCGATGCGATCCTATCCAGGTAGAATGCGGCTATCGGATGGGAAGCTCCAGAATTTTGGCTCGGCGATCGTCGTCGGTCTCGACGTCGCCCCAGATGGGAGCGCGGCCCTCCTCGCGGTGCCAGATTCCCAGGTAGAGCTCAAAGGTTCCCCGGCCCCAGTCGCGGGGAATCCGAAAGGAGTGCTCGTCGGCGATGATGGTGCCAGGTTCCCATTCGTTGAGGGGGTGGAGACCCTGAACGGGGACGTGGTCGAGGTTGATCATGCGGCCCTGATTTTCACCGTGGACGAAGAGGCTCCAGCCCTCGGGGATCTCTTCGAGGGCTTCGAAAAAATAGGTGACGGTCATGCGGCGCCCGCGGCGGGCCTGGTCGGTGTCGAGGGTGTAGCCGCGAAATTGGACGAAGTCGCCGATCTGAAAGTCCAGCTCTACGACGTCTTCGGGGAGCTCAGAGAAGACATTCTCCTCGACGCGGTCGCGGTGGACGATTCGATAGAGCGAGTTTACCGCCGTTCTCCAGCCGTAGACTTCGGCGCGCCATTGTCGGACGTCGTCGGGCATCTGGTCGGCCAGGTTTTCGGTCTCCAGGGGATCTTCGAGGATGTCGAAGACTTCCGGGCTCTGACGGCCGAAGTGGTCGATATACTTCCAGCGGTGTCCGACGCGGGCCATGCAGCGTCGCTCGTACCAGCAGTGGGCAAATACGCTTCGGTCAGGGCCGCTCTCAAAGGCGGGCATCCCGGGATATCGCGCGCCTTCGGGCTCAAATCCGATGGCGTCTAAGATGGTGGGCACCACGTCGATCTGGCTGACGGGATAGCTGATACGTTGGCCCTCTTTGTTGAGGGGATCGTAGACGATGAAGGGGACGTGGATTCCCTCCTCCCAGATCACATTATCATGCTGGCTTCGCCCATGCTCCTCAAACCCTTCGCCGTGGTCTCCGATGAAGACGAAGAGGGTGTCTTCGTAGAGGCCGAGCTCTTGATATTGCTCTAATAATTCGCGGGAAAATTGGTCGACGTAATAGAGGGTGTTTTTGTAGCGATTGAGCTCGTCATCATCTTCTACAAAATCAAAGCGTCCGTAGCGGGTGGGGGCCAGATAATCGTGATGGGGAGTAAGAGTGAGGTAGGTGGCCAGAAAGGGCTGGTCGCCGTGATTGTTAAGCCACTCCTTGCTGGGCGGGAGCATGATGGCGTCTTCACGGCCGAAATAATTGGCCTCCTCAAAGCCCCGGGTTTCCATGGCCGCCAGGGGAATGAAGTCGTCGTAGCCCATATTATCGACTAGACCGGGGCGATCCTCAAAGCGCTCGGTGGCGGATTGGAGAAAGACGCTTCGATATCCTTCGTCTTGGAGCAGATTAGCCAGACAGCGGGCCGGGATTCCGTCGGGCAGAGCCTCGGTGATCGGCATCCGTAAGCGAGGCTCGATGCCGCAGAGAATGGCGACGAGGGCTTTGGAGGTGTGGGGTACGACGGAGTAGGCTCGGTCGGCGACGAGGCTCTTTTCGGCCAACTCTGCCAGAAATGGTGTGGTCTCCCACTCCGGGTCGTAGACCGTCATCGATGGAGCCCGGGTGGACTCCAGGATGATGATGGCCACGTTTCGGGGACCCTGGAAGTCCTCTTTTTCCTCCAGATAGAGTTGATGGAGGTCGGTGCGGTGCATCTCGATTTCTTCGACGCCGCGGACGTCCTGAATGGAGAGGGCCATATTGACCAGGCTGGCTCGCCCAAAAGCCACATAATCTTCGCCGGCTGGAGGCGCCAGAGCCAGGAGAGCCAGGGCCAGTCCGGTGAGGGAAAGATAGAGGAGATTGGGTTTCGGAAGGCTCGTTTCTTGTCGTTTTTCTTGTCGTTTTACGAAAAAGGCCCGCACTCCCCAGGGGAGGACCAGAAGGACGGCCACCACCGCGGCCGAAAACGCCCAATACCAGGTGGGGACTTCGCTGGCGATGATGGAAAAGGTCTCGTCGAAGCGGCCGAGGGAGAAAAAGAGCAGGTGCAGATCGAAGGTGGAGCCGGTGGAGATGAAGAAATTGTGGGCCACCATCTCCAGAAGTGCCCAGCCGATGGCCAGAGCCTGCAGGGTGCCGAGGATGATGGTCTTTCTGATCCGTGAGCCCAGGCCCCGAAGGGCGACCCAGCCGAGCGCGCCGAAGGCGGCGACGATCAGGAGATCGGAGCGGACCAGATCGAGGTTGACCCACCAGGAGACTACCTCGGCGCGCTCGATAATTCGCCAGACTTTGAGCGAGAGGATCAGTGCGGCCAGGGGGGCGATGACACCCCACCACCATGCTTTTTCTTCAACTGCGTCAATCATTACAACTCAGAAAATTGGGAGTGATATTTATTGGATATGAACGACCAGATCGCGTCGTTTGGGGGCGGTGCGGTGCTCCCATAAAAAGATGCCCTGCCAGGTTCCAAGGACCAGGTCTCCGTCGTCGATGGGGATGCCGATGGAGGTTTGCGTAAGCGCGGCTTTGATATGGGAGGGCATATCGTCGGGGCCCTCGGCGGTGTGGGTGTAGAGGGGGTCATCCTCTTCGACGTGGCGAATCATCCAATTTTCCAGATCCCGGCGGGCGGAGGGGTCGGCGTTTTCCTGAATCACCAGGCTGGCGGAGGTGTGGCGAATGAAGAGTGTGCACAGGCCCTGATCGATCTTGGCGCGGGCCACCTGACGGCGAACCTCGTCGGTGATCTCGTAGAGTCCCTGTCCGTTGGTCTCGCGTGTCCATTTTCCGATCATGGAGTCCTCAGCGTTTGGGTGGATCATATTGGTGGATCGTATTGGTGGATCGTATTGGTAGATCTTAAACGTTGGTTCAGGCCCGATTGGCGTCGACGGTCAACTGGCCCAGTCTTTGAAATATAGGTTCGGCGTTTAATTCTTCCCAGGTCATGCGCCAATTCCAATTTTCGTCGGCCATTCCGGGGCGGTTCATTCGGAACTCGGAGCCGAGCCCGAAGAGGTCCTGAGCGGGGATGATGGTCATCGCCGCGCGGGACTTCCACAGCGCGCCGATCAGGGCGCCGAGGATGCCCTTGTCGGGGTGGGAGAGGTAGCTTCGGACCCGGTGGCGCTCTTCTTCGGGGATGCTATGATACCAGCCCATGGTGGTGTCGTTGTCGTGGGTGCCGGTGTAGGCGACGCAGTGTTCCGGGTAGTTTCGGGGCAAGAATGGGTGTTCCGGGTCTCCGTCGAAGGCGAAGTGGAGGACCTTCATGCCCGGTAAATTCTGGCGGTCTCGAAGCTCTCGGACTTCATCGGTGATGATCCCTAAGTCTTCGGCGATAAATGGCACGGCGCCTAATTGTTCTCGAATAGCCTCAAAGATCTCGTCGCCGGGGCCCTTTTCCCAGCGCCCGTTGATGGCGGTCTCTTCGTCGGCGGGGATTCGCCAGTAGGACTCAAATCCTCGGAAGTGATCGACGCGGACCAGATCGACGGTGCGGCAGACCTGTTGAACGCGGTCGATCCACCATTGATAGCCCTCGCTGGCGACGGCGTCCCAGTCGTAGAGGGGATTTCCCCAGCGCTGGCCGGTCTCAGAGAAATAATCGGGGGGCACGCCGGCGACGGCTTCGGCGCTGCCGTCTTCCTGCAGGGCGAAGAGGCGTCGGTTGGCCCAGGCGTCGGCGCTGTCCATGGCCACAAAAATCGGCAAGTCGCCGAGGAATGTGACACCTTGTTTGGCGGCGTATTCTCTAAGAGCAGCCCACTGCTCGAAGAATTGCCATTGGAGAAATTTCACCGTTGATATTGCGTCGGAGAGCTCGTCGCGAACCTTCTTAAGAGCATCGTCATCACGGCGGACCAGCTCTTTGGGCCATGCTCGCCAGGATTCTCCGTCGTGAGCGTCTTTGAGGGCCGTATAGAGGGCGAAATCATCGAGCCAGCGGTGGTCGTGTTCATCGCAGAAGGCGTTAAATTCTTTGTTTTTCGCACCGCCCTCCGCTCGCCAATTTTCGGCGGCGGTGGTGAGCAACCGGTGTTTTCTGGTAGTAACCTGATCAACTTCGTAACGATTGTGTGGAAATTTTTCGCACTCTGCCTCAAATTCTTTATTATCAGCGTCGGTGAGCCATCCTCTGGCGACGAAGTCGTGTGGATCTAGGAGGATAGGGTTTCCGGCAAAGGCGGAGGTCGCCGAATAGGGCGAACCCCCGTGACCGGGCGGATTCAACGGGAGGATCTGCCACCATCGTTGTTTTGCAATGGCGAGCCGATCGACAAAAGACCGCGCCGGATTTCCCAGGGTTCCCACCCCGCCGGGACCGGGCAATGATGTTGGATGCAATATGATGCCAGCGCTTCGTTCTAATTTCATAGCTCGTCTCCCTTGGACGGATTGGATGGCTGACCATAATACCGGGCGGTTTAAGATTCCAGCACTCTTATTGATTGTGCTCTCGTTGATGCTTCCGGCAACGGCGATGGGTCAGACTCAACTAGCTCAGTCCGATTTGCGAGAAGCGGGGAGTGAGCTGCAGTTTCGGGTCATCGATCGGTTTCCCGAGGGAGAGCGGGAGGCGGTAGAGATCCCCACGGTGGCTCCGTCGAACCCGTTTTATTCGATCATCGGAGAGGTGAAAAATCAAAATTGGTCCACCGCTCATCGTCATTTCTCTAACGAAGAACTCGCCGTTCCCCTGGAAAATACTCCATCGAAGCGATTTCTTGCGGGTTATGCGGCGTTGCAGGCCGGTCAATACGAGGCAGCGCTGGCCTACTTTGAGTCGGTAAGCGACGATGAATTGGAGGTCTTGTCGGACTACCTGGCACTCTACACGGCGCAGGCGGCACTGCAGTCGGGAGAGGCTCACCGGGCCACGTTGGCTGCGGCGAAGGTGGACTCCGATAGTCGACTCTACGACCAGGCGCTCTTGCTTCTGGCGCGGGCGCTGCGCGAAAGCGGGGAATCCGAAGATCGAGAGCGGGCGGTGGAGGTCATCGAGCTTTATCTGAGTCGCTATTCTGCGCGAGGTGCTGCGCCTGGTGCCAGGTTATTGCTCGGTGAGGTTTTGGAGGAGTTGGAGCGTTCCGAAGATGCGGTGCGAGCCTATCTGGAGCTTCGGGAGAACCATCCGATTCGAAACGAGACGACCAGCGCCGAGGAGCGGCTGCGGGCGCTGAGCGCTGGGGTTAGCGACGAGCTAAAGGCGCGGATCGAGAGCGAGTCCGATCAGCAGCTTGTGCGAAAATATCGGGGGCTTTTTGATTTGCACCGCAGCGAGCGGGTGATCGCGGAGTTGCCCGGTCATATCAATGATCTGTCGCGGGGCTCTGAGGAGCGTTGTGAGTCGCTATTTATGGTCGCCAGGAGTCACACCAAGATGCGGACTCATGGGGAGGGGACGCCCTGGTACGATCGGGTGCTCCGGGAATGTCCCACTACGAGCTGGGAAATCAGGGCGCTTTATCTCGGCGGGCGGGGGCGGTGGAATTCCAACGATCGGGAAGGGGCGATGGAGATCTTCGAGCGGATCTTTACCGAATATCCGGAGCATTCCTTTGCGGACGACGCCATGTATTTTACGGGTCGGATTTTACGCTCTGAGGACCGTCACGACGAGGCGGAAGAGATCCTGAAAGAGCAGGTCCGGCGATATCCCGACGGCGATATGGCCAAGGATGCGCACTGGCTGCTGGTGCGTCGGATGTGGGACGGCGAAGATTATGACGGGGTGGTCGACTATATCGACGGGCTCGAATCGACGGGAGAAGACGATCTCTACAGCCGAGGGCGACTGCATTATTTCAGGGCTCGAGCGCTGGAGTCGGCCGAGAAAATGTCTCGGGCCGGC
>SKNI01000503.1 GCA_007120615.1 Myxococcales bacterium
GATCGAGAGACTCATCTACGACTACCGACGAAAACTTGACGGGCGCCTGAAGATGATGACCGAGTTGCTCAAGCGGTGGTCGCAGGATGGTGAACGAGCAGATCTGGAGCAGGTACGGGGCATGGCTCATAAGCTGGCGGGTTCGGGAAAGATGTTTGGACTACCTGAAGTCAGCAAGAGTTGTGCGGAATTTGAGGCATTGCTGGTGAATATTCTGGAGGGAGCATCGTCCACGGTGGATGAAGATCAGAAGCGAATGTTTGCGATTTGTGAGGAACTCGAGCAGTTGTTGAGAACAAAGGGTGTCGAAGGGGGCCTGTGATTGCAATGACTTTTGATATTCAATAGATTGCTAGTGAGCTGAAATTGAAATTGAGGAGAAATAAGAATGATCGGGAACTGGAAAATATTGTTGGTAATAGCATGCGTGGTTTTGGTTGGCGGCCTTGGTTGTGGAAGCGAAGAGCCGGTGAACCAGCAAAATACCTGGGTTGGAGAGGCGGATGTTGGTCCGGAAGACGGGGGCTCAAGTGACGGGGATATCGCTGAAGGCGATACGGGTGATGAAGGCGACGGGGATGACGCAGGCGGTGGAGACGATGAAGCCGATGCGGGTGATGGAGATGATGAAGCCGATGCGGGTGATGGAGACGATGAAGCCGATGCGGGTGATGGAGGTGATGAAGCCGATGCGGGTGATGAAGGCGATAGTGGTCAGTGTCTGCCGCCCGATGGCGGATGTGCGGTGCCGCAGGGGTTCTGGCGGGAGGACCTGTGCCGCTGTGTGACCTGCGAGAATGAAGGGCAATGTCCGGCGGGTGATGTCTGCAACGAAGTGGGAGAATGCGTATCGGACTCCTGTGAGTCGTGCTCGGAGCATTCCGATTGCGGTGAAGGGCGATTCTGCAGTTTCGGCTGTTGCGTAGACTGTTTACTCAGCGATGATTGCGACGTGGGCAGTTGTGTCGGTGGACGCTGTACCTCCTGCGAGGATGATCCCTCGATCTGTGCAGATAATCAGGAATGTGTGGACCATCAATGTGAGTCGACGACCACTCCCGGAGATTGTGGAGGGGTGACCTGCGAGGACGGAGAGTGGTGTAATCCGGAGACCGAGCAGTGCGAGCATGGATGTGGGCATTGTAACCCCGATTGCACTTGCGATAACGGGCTGACTTGTGACGGGTTTTTCTGCACGGGCTGTACTCCTTTCGGAGATGGCTGTCCCGATGGCTCGACTTGCATGCCCATGTCACCCTCGATATGCCTTCCTGATTGAATGGAGATTGCCTAATCAGAATGGAGGTCCCCCAGGAATTTGCCTAGAGTGGAAAGATACTCGGTCTGATTGGCGTAGAAGATGCTGTTGTGATCCCCGCGGTCAAAGAGCACAAGTTTGGACGCGCCACCGGCCCAGGACGCATTTCGGCGGGCATGGCTCTCATCGACCAGGTGATCATGAGTGGCGTGGAGGACGAGAGTGGGGCCACGGAAGGCTCCGAGTTTTTTCTGATGGTCAAAGTTTTGCTTGAAATCTCGGTCGATGGCCGATGAGGTGGTTCCCAATTCCGCGGGGGTGGCTCGCAACAGAATCCGCTCCAGCACGTCGGCGATTCCGCTCTCCAATACGAGGCCTGCGACGTTGGGAAAGCGGGCGGCAAACTCAATGGCGTAGATCGAGCCGATGGATCGACCGAAGACCACCAACTTCTCTTCCGGAGCATCGACGGCCTCCCGAATCGGTGTAACGTCATCGAGCATGGCAGCCAGTTGGGGAATCCCCGTAGATTGTCCGTATCCTCGATATTCAGCGAAGAAGGCGTTTGCTCCCAGCTGGTCGAGTTGCGTGGCGAAGCCCGGAAGATAATCGGCCACGACCTCGCCATTTCCGTGAAAGTGTACAACCGTCAGATCGTGGCCCTTATTGTGGTCGAAACAGGAGAGTTCGGCGCCGGTAGTTCGGACCATCTTCGCTCCGGGCAGGGGAGTGCGCCGGGGAAAGAAGTAGCGCTCGGAGATGATCGGATGGTCGGCGACGGTCATGGGAGTCCTCGTGGGGAGGGGCGCCCGACTAACCGGGTGTCCCCACCCCTATCGGTGGGCGCAGATCAGGTCCACTCGTTCAGGGTTTTGGGAAGCATCTTTCGCCAGGTAACCCAGTCGTGGTGCCAGTTATGGCCCCAGGAATCGACGAGGTTCGGGATTCCTTTTTTTCCCAAGACGTGTGCCAGAGCCCAGGACTCGTCGATGGCTTCGGCCCGGCCCTCTCCGGAGATGAGGAGGGCGAAGCGGGTTCGAAGTTTCTCCAGATGGGGGCCCGAGAGGGTGGGAACGAAGTGAAGCGGTGATGATACCCAGAAGTGGTCGGTGAACTCGTGAGGATGAGCGTCGTAAAACCGACGAATATCGTAGGTGCCGCTCATGCCGATGGCCCGCGAGAATACGTCGGGAAACCGGCACAGAACTGCCAGCGCGTTAAACGCCCCGATCGAGGCTCCGGCGCTCCAGATCTCGATATCTGGCGAGGAGCAGTCGGCGCGGATGGCCGGGACTACCTCGCGGCGGATATAGCGATGAAATTGATCCTGAATCCACATCTGATGGCGAGCGTCGCCTTCGCGAGCAAGCAGAACGCTTCCAGCGACGCTATCACAGGAGTAGATCTTGACCCGCCCGGCGTCGATCAGGGGTTGTAGGACCTGAATCATCTGCCAGCGCTCGTTTTCTTCGGCGTCACCTCCGGCGGTGGGAAAGAGCAGCACCGGTTGGCCGTGATGACCCCATCGAGCAAGGGTTACCTCTCGGTGAAGTCGATCAGAATACCATCGTTCGACCGCTTTATCTGTCATCAGGAATCCTTGTTGTCTGCTTTTTTATTTTTGGTGCCAGGCTCGTTGTCGCTACGCCACTGCTGGACGCGGCGCCAGAACAACTCGGTAAATGGCTCCACCTCGTGGGCGGGGTAGAGGTCCGCGACTTTTTTACGAAAGGCCTCCCGGGCGGCGGGGGTGCGGAAATACTCCCAGGCGATCTCGTCGAGGTGGGGAAGTTTGGTGGCGCAAAATTCCTCGAACCGCTCGGTCTCAAAGCGCTCCGCGGCGATCTTTGCGTAGCGTCGAAGTCGCTCCCGGTAGGGCATGTCCTGCTCTTTTGCGACCTCAAAGAAGGGCTCCCAGTCCAGGGTCTTTCGCATGGGTCGTTTGGTGACCGCGCAGAAGATCGACCAGCGCAGATTGGCGAGCACAAGCCAGGGGAAGTGATAATGCAACGAGGTGATCTGAGAGTCGGGGCAGGCGTTGGCAAAATCGATGGGATGCCAGACTCCCTTGCTGAGAAGCGCCTCGCAGGAGTTGAACTCAAAGCCGAAGAAGGCATTGATCGTCAGCGTGGTGTCTCGCATCAACGAGGCTTCCTCCTCCGAGAGGAAGTCGGTGTCCATGGTATAGCGGTTGTGAAGGGCGGCGTCGGGATCGTAGCGAACCTGACGGGTCTGAGGGCCGATTCCGATGCATCGCACGAAGCTCTCATAAGGGACGATGGCTTCCTGTAGGTGCATGATCTGGGTGCCCGACTCCTCATAGCGCTGGCGAAGCTCCTTTTCGTTCTGGATATAGCTGATTCCTCTCCATCCGCCGCCGTCGAAGGGCTTCATAAAGAGGGGATAGCCGATCTCCTCTCCGATAGCCCGCAAATCGAAGAGTTTCGCGTAGCTGTTGAGGGTCCGGCGAAGGTCGGGGTGATGCTCGTAGGACTTGGGCGGCACCATCCAGGTTTTGGGAATGGGCATCCCCAGCTTCATCATCGCGGCGTAGGTGGTGTGCTTCTCCATCGACTGAATCGACCAGGGGTTGTTGAGCACATAGAGCCCGTCCATCAACACCGCTTTTTTGATCCACTCCCTGGTCGTGGGTACCCAGTGGGTGAGGCGGTCGAGGATGACGTCGTATTTCGAGGTCTGCGCAAGATCAAAGGGCTCGATGGTGACCCGCTCCACGTCGATGTGGACCTCTTCACCGTTGTAGGGGATGGCCAAGTCAAGTTGTCCGATGATGTCCTCGTAACAGAGGGGCCAGCAGATATCGGCGCCCAGGGAGAGGCCGATCTGGCGAGTCACCTTGGTCGGAGTTTTTGTCTTCTTTGAAGATGACTTCTTTTTCTTCGACTTTTTAGTCACCGACTTCTTTTTGGTCGATTTCTTCTTTGCCGACTTCGACGGCTTTTCCTCGGTGGCGACGTCGTCGCTGTGATTGTCCTCTTGTGCCATGGGGGTGCTCGCTGTGGTGTAGGGTCGATCGGTTGTCGAGTTAGTTGAACTTATTCGTACATCATCAAGAAGGCCCCGGGGAAGAGCCATGAGAGGCCTTCTCGGAGGCGGTCACGCCAATTCTCCCAGTTGTGCCCGTCGCGGGCTTCCCGAAAGTGCACGTTCATTCCGGTGGATTTGAGCAGGGGGATGAGGGAGCGGTTCTCGTAGATCAGGGACTCATACATCCCGCAGCTTACAAAGACTCGCTCCGAGACGGCTGAGGGTGCGGCGCGAAATTCGTTCATGAATTTGACCACCGGATCAAAGGCCGGTCCCCGGCGGTTTCCTTCCCCGATGTCGGTAAAGGCAAACGACCCGGACTGCAACAGGAGTCGACCGTAGAAGCCGGGGTATCGACAGGCGGTTGAGAAGGCGGCTACGGCGCCAAAGCTGGCCCCCATCAAACAGCGACTCTGAGGCTGTGTGCGCAGGGGAAACTCGCTCTCCATAAAGGGGACGAGCTCTTCCGTTAGAAAGTGAGCGTGACGCTCATCATTGGCGTATTCCGTCAATCGGGCCGTGGAATCGGTGAAGGCCACGATCATATCCGGGATCTCACGGCGGGCCATCAAATTATCCAGGATATGCCCCAGGGAGGCGTACCTAAGATAGTCCTCTCCATCGTGGACGATCAGAAGAGGATAGTCTCGGGACTCCCGAAAGCGGGCCGGCAAATAGATTCGGGTCGGGCTGTGTCCCAGAACATCGCTGTGATAGTCGATGACTTTGTAGGTCCCCGGAGGACATTGGGGATCGGGATGGATCCAGTCCGGAACCGAATAGTCCTCGCCGTGGGCCACCGAATTTGCCCCGAAGGGATCCCGGGCAAGGTGGGGGTTGAGGGGATCTCGAATCCAGTGGCCGTTGCCGTCGCGAACGATCTCGAATTTATACTCCACCCTCGATCCCGAAGGCAGGGGAAGGGTCTGATGCCAGAGATCGGTTCCCTCCATCCGAGAGAGGCCCTGAGAGGATCCGAGGCCATAAATCCAGTGCCGAAGATGGACCGCCTCGGCCTCTCCTCTCCACACAAAAGTGATGGTGTCGTCCTGGACCAGGGGAAATTGGTGAGCGTCCAGAAAATCATCTACCGCTGCTTTGGTTTTGGGTCCTTCCAGAAATTGGTCGATGGCTAATTTCATGGTGTCCACCCCCAATTGACCTGACCATCTTCATCAAGTCGGGCCGATTCCTCGACAGCAGTCATTTTTCCATCCTCAAAGCGAATTCGGGAGCCCGGGTCCAGGGCCAGACAATGAGCGGGGGCCATTCTTCGGGAGAACCGACCGATGGGACCCTTTTGGTCGAGGTGAACTCGGCGGGACATATCGGGTAGCGCCACCAGATCAGGACAGAGCCCAAATCCCGTATCCAGGACCTGAGCCAGGTTGGTGCCAAAGGGCGGCGAGTCGTGAAAGAGAACGATTCGCTCCGTCAGCACCATCGCACCGGCCGACCAACCGATGATCGGGCGGTCGTCCCAGGTGGCGAAGACGTCGAAAAGGCGCAGTCGATTCAGCACCGCGACGACGTGTCCGCCGGTGATGATCAGGGCCTTACAGGCTTGTAATTCCTCGGCCACTTCTTCCCGCTGGGACTCCAGGGAAGGGAGGCTGGAGATGGGCCAGTCATTATCAAACCGCTCTCGTATCGTGGCACATCGCTGCAGGTGATCGGCGTCGAGGTGGCGAAGTTGAGAGACCGAGATCTCCAGTTGCTCCTCTAAAAGCTCCGAGGAGGCATGACGAACAGCGATGGAGCCTGCGGCCTTGTCGATGGACTGGAGGCGAATGCGGTAGAACTCCTGGAGTCGGCGAAGGTGCTTCTGGCGTAGGGTCCAGGCGGCTACGAAATCGGCTTCGGCGTCGGCCACCCCTTCGGATCGGGCGTGAAGGGAGAGATTGATCGTAGGGCGGTCGAGTGCTTTTTGCAGGCCGCTGTCATCGCTCTCGTTTTCTTGCCATCCGGCGGTCACCAGGGCGATGGGCCCGTCGATGTCGAGCTCGTTGATGGTGCGTGTTACATCGGCATAATGCCAGGACTGCGGCCCAAGAAGGATGACCGAGCCCTCATGTTGCCTTTCGTCGGTATTCATGGCCGGGCCCTTACTTGTACGGTTTCTCCGACTTTATTGAGAATGCGGCGCAGTTCGTCGTAATTCTCATGCTTCAGCCGCATCCAGGCGTTGGCCATATAACCGGCCTCCACGCCCTGAGTGGGAGTTCCCACCCGGGGAAGGTGGGCGTCGATGATATGGTGTCCGAAGTGGCGGTAGACGGTCTCGACGCCTTCGTAGCCGGCGATCGTGCCGTCTCGGTCGGGGCGAAGGGCGATGATGCCCGAGGCAAACCGGCGCGAAGCGGTCTGGCTCGCTTTGCCGTGGCAGATGAGCATGGCCCACTCTCGGTAGAGATCCATATCATTTCCCACATTATAGAGATCCCAGGCGCGCACTCCGGGGGGCCGACACCCGATCTCGGAGAATTTTAATCCTTTCGGAGTGATGAACCACTCCATATGAGTTGCGGAGGTCTCGATGCCGAGAAGCTCGATGACCTTTCGCCCCATCTCTTTGATCTCCTGGTAGCCTTCGGCGCCGTCCAGGCGGTTGGTGCTAATGAATTGGGGAGAGATCCATCGAGTCCGCATCGAGTGCAGTACATTGGGGTAATAGTGGCTTGCGAAGTCGTGGACGATCTTCCCGTTCAGGGTCAGAGTGTCGTAGAAACCCTCGTGGCCTTCGATGAACTCTTCTACGGCCACCGAGTAGCCCGGGCGGTCGATATGGCTGGATTTGATGGCCTCTTCCAGTTCTTCGTCGGTGTTAATCCGGGTGGCTCCGGAGGCCCCGGCCCCGTCCCGGGGTTTGATGATGATGGGGTAGCCCTCTTTCTCGACGAATTCTCGAATCTCGGCTGCGCTGTCGGCGCCGGTGGACGCCGCGCAGGGGATTCCGCCTTCTCGCAGCACCTCTTTCATCGCCGGTTTGTCCCGACACAAAAACGCCGCTCGGTAGGACATCCCCGGGATCTCGACCTTCTCCCGCACTTTTGCCACCGGCAGAATATGAGCTTCTACGGTGGCCTCCAGACGGTCGACGTGAGCGCGGCTCTGAATGAAGCTCACCGCTTTGAGCATGGCCGCTTCGTCGCAGACATTGCCCACCTCCTCATAGTGGTGAAGGAGATGCCTCATCTCGGCGTCGAGAGACGATTTGGAGCCCTCGCCGATGGCCGTGATCGTCGCGCCCACCTGGGCCAGCGCTCGCACGAAGTAGCGCTGATTGGTGGGGAAGCGCGGTTCCACAAAAACGATATGCATAGGTCAACTCATCAGTCGGGAGTAGAGTTCTTCATAGACGCGAGCCTGATTGGCCCAGGAGTAGTCACGAGCCATGCCGTTGGCCATCAATTGACGCCAGCCTCCGCGGTCACGATAGGCTTTCAATGCCTGGCCGGTGGCCCAGAAGAGACCTCCGGCGTTATGGTGATCAAAGAGAAAGCCCGTGCCCGAGCGATCGTGGGGATTCCACATCTGAACCGTATCGGCAAGTCCGCCGGTTCGATGGACCACGGGCACCGTCCCGTAGCGCAGGCTATACATCTGGTTGAGGCCGCAGGGCTCGTAGCGAGAGGGCATCAAGAATATGTCGGCCCCGGCTTCGATCATATGGGCCAGCGGGTTGGAGAATCCCTGATAGAAGCAGACCTGTCTCGGGAAAGCTCGCTGGAGGCCGGTAAAGAGGGACTCCAGCCGCGAGGAGCCGCTTCCCAGTACCACAAGCTGAACGTTTCGCTGGGCCAGATAAGGGGGGAGGGCGTCGGCGATAAGATCGAGACCTTTTTGTCCGGCCATCCGCGAGACCACTCCCAGCAGGGGGACGCCCTCTACATAAGGCAGGCCCATACTGTGGAGGAGATGTCTCTTATTCTTTTCTTTACCGCTGAGATCGTCCAAACCGTAATTATAGGGGATGTGAACATCTTTCTCCGGAGACCATACGTCGTAGTCGACGCCGTTGAGGACGCCGACCACCGTGGAGGAGCGAGCTCGCAGAAAGGGGTCCATCCCGGCGCCGTGTCGGGGCGTCTGAATCTCTCGAGCATAGGTCGGACTTACGGTGCTGATTCCGTCGGCGTAAAGAACTCCATGGAGCAGAAAGTTGATGCTCCCTTCGCGCAGGAGATCTTGATGCAATAGGTGCTCGGAGCCTCCCAGATTGAGGTCCGGCAGAATTTGAGAGGAGAAGCCCCCCTGGTAATTGAGGTTGTGAATGGTCAAGAGGGTGCGAGTATTCTCAAAGAGGCGGTCCCAACCAAATTGGGTCTTCATCACCAGCGGAAGCATGGCCGCCTGCCAGTCGTGGCAATGAAGTACGTCCGGGGAAAACCCCATTCGCTGACTGGCCATCAGTGCTGCGACCCCGAGCGTCAGAAACCGCCGGTGCTCGTCGTGATCGTTGGAGTAAATCGAGCCCCGCCCATAAAGAACGGGGCAGTGCACCAGAAAAGACGTGGGGTTTTGAAGATCTCGAAAGATCTTGGTCCGATAGCGGTGCGAACCCAGGCGAACGTCGACGTCGCCAAAGACCAGCTCCAGGTCCAGATCCGAGGTGTCCACCCGATCGTAGAGTGGAATGAAGGCCCGAACGTCATGGCCGGCCCGGGCCAGAGCCTGGGGCAGGGCACCCATGACATCGGCGAGTCCACCGATCTTGGCGTAGGGGACCATCTCGGAGGCGACCATCAAAATATTCATGAGGGCCACCATTTTCGAAGAGAGAGCGCCAGCGCTTGGGCGATGGGGTCGACTTTTTCAGGACATATATTCATCTGAACAAATGGGTCGAAAGGATCGGCCAGAAGGTCACGACGCACCTCCAGACAAAGGGCTCGTCCAGGAAGTGCGATGATATGATCCCAGGCCATGGTGCTCGGGTGAATGGGATAGGTGTCGCTCTCTGCAAGTGGCCAACCCTGTTCTTCGAGATGGCCGCGCAACTCGTCCACGACCAGACGCGGGGCGAGATCATTTCCGTCCATGTCTCGACAGATGACGTCGAATTCCGGGCGCACAGGCCAGGTCTTTTGAAGCTCCGGCTCATAAGCCCGGCGAAGGTTTTCAACGATATTTTCATCCACCTCTACATCCACGGTCCACGGCGAGTAAGTATGTAGAAGGACCATCGCCCCCTGTGGCGCCAACTTTTCTCGAGCGCTTCGAACGGCCTCGACATACGTCTTATAACGTCCATGAAGCAACTCGAGATCGGCGGCCTCCGTCACCCAGGGCATCAACCCCGGCGCCCAGC
>SKNI01000658.1 GCA_007120615.1 Myxococcales bacterium
ATGGCAAGGCGCGCTGACGAGGTGATGCCGTAGCATCATCGAGGAAGCGCAACGCAGCCAGCGTCGTTCAGAACCGGCGAGAGTGCCTACGAAATCCCGAAGGGCTGCACTAGTCAGTTCACTATCTCGCTACCGTCGAGCCAAGTTATGCGCACCGCACTTCGAATTTCTCTACTCGCCCTCTCACTCTTCCTATTTTGTAGCCTGACGGCCTGCTCCGACAGCGAAACCGCTCCGGTCTCCGGAGACGAATGTACTCAGGAAGGGGCCACCGAGGATGGTCTTACCTGCCAGGATGGCCAGTGGGTCCAGGAAGAAGAGCTGGACGCCGGGCACGGAGAAGACACCTCCGCAGGTGATCTCGACGATACCGGCAGCGGTGACCTCGACGATACCGGCAGCGGCGACCTCGACGATACGGGCGGCACAGAGCCCGATGCCACTCCCTGCGAGGCCGAAACCGATGAGGAGTTCTGTACTCGTCACCAGGTTGAATGTGGCAGCTTCACCGCACGCGACGACTGCGACGTCGAGCGCACCGTCGATTGCGAGACCTACGACGAATTTCAATGTCCTGACCACACCGAGTGCCATCTGGCCCAAGACTCCGAAGCTGATACCAATCTCTGCCTATGTCCTCCTTTTGGAAGCCTGGACCGCGACGGCATCTGCGAATTATTCAACGCCGAATGCGGCCTTCTAGACTTTCAAGAACTCTGCCCCGAGTGGGATCCCGTCGATGAAGACTTAATCTGTGGCGAGTGCGGCACCAATTCCACTTGTCATTCTGGGGAGTGCCGCTGCGACGACGACTTCGACCTCTGCGACGGTGAATGCGTCGATCTCGAGAGCGACGTCGATCATTGCGGAAGTTGCGACAACTCCTGCGGAACCGCCACCGACGCCGAGGCCCAGTGCACCGACGGTGAATGCCACTTCATTTGCGACGATCCCGATCTCGACTATTGCGACAGTGACCCCACCGGCGCCGATCTCTCCGCCTGCACAGACCTCACTACCGATGACAACAATTGCGGTGCCTGCGGAGTGACCTGCGAAGACGGCACAACCTGCCGTGACGGGCAATGTGAATGCCCCGATGATTGTTGCAGCGCCGATGACTGCGGCCAGTTTAGCACCTGCTGCAACGGTAGCTGTATCTCTAACACCGTGGAATGCATCGACGACGAGTGCACCAGTGATGACCAATGCAAAGACGGCTTCGGCTGTAGAGACGGCGAGTGTGTCTGTGAGAGCGATTGTTGCGAAGACAGCGACTGCTCCAACGTGGAGCAGTGCTGTCATGGCGAATGCACCTCCAGCACCTTATTTTGTCCTGAGTGCCACGAAAACGACGACTGCCCGGACCTCGAATATTGCTGTCTCGGCAATTGCACCGATACCCCCATCTGTGGATCTGATGGATGCACCGATGACGATCAATGCGATGGATTGGAAGTCTGCAACAACGGCCAATGCGAGTGCAACGAAGACTGCTGCACCGACGATGACTGCGGCGAGACTGCCCAGTGCTGCCCCGACGGCCAGTGTCATATGGGAACCGTCCAATGCCCGATCCTCGAATAGGCCCACGATCACCGAGATCGATCCCGATCCCGATCCCGATCTCGATCATCGATCCCGATCCCGATCTCGATCATCGATCTCGATCATCGATCCCGATCTCGATCATCGATCCCGATCATCGATCCCTACTCCCCAAACTCCAAGGTCGTCCCCACACTCCCCGAATTCTCATAAACGTCAAAGGCCTCCAACTCGATCCCCACCTCCCCGGCGACCAAAGGCGTCTCCAGGTGCACCCGAACTCGGGTCACCGGAAGCCCCGTCGTGGTCGTATCGAAGGTGACATTATCCACCGCCAGGGCTGATCCATTCTGCGTGATTTCCGCCTCCACTCGATCGAATTCCTCCACCGGGATTAGCTGCCCCGAGGGCACTCCCTGGTGGTGCATCCGAAAGGAGCCTGTAAGTCTGGCAAAATCGGGACTGGGACCACCGATCTCGGTCTCATTTGCCGGGGGATAGCTCAACCGAAAAGAGATCGTCGAGGCGTCTTCCACACTCACTTCATTGACCACCAGCGCCGTCGACGGCACCAATTCGAACTCGTCAGAGAAGGTCTCATAGGGCGTTCGGTCTTCATCCTGGTTGAGATAGTGCCCGTTGACCCGGAACCGATACATTCCCAGGGGGAAGTCCTTGAGTTCTTCCCAATACACGGCCCATTCCCATTGATCTTCGACCCTTCGAAGCCGGGTAAACATGACGTATTCGCGGTTCGTGTAGACCGCTCTGCTGGGCATGATAACGGGCTCAAAGACCCCGTCGCCGTCGGCTCGCTCCAGCGTCACCGTGGGTGCCTGGGGCATCTCGGCTCCCGGATCTCCTCCTCGCCAGGCAATATCGATGGGCTGGCGCCGCTCGAGTTGAGCGGGAGGTTGCTCCACGAATTCACCGACCACCGAGGATTCGGTGACGTCCACCGGGAAAGGCGTCTCGTCTCGATAGCTAAACTCTTCCGGATAGGGCACCGGAAATTCGGGCTCCACTTCTTCTCCGAGCATCAGGCCCACAGCTTCCACGGCCCGGGCCGCCAGAAAGTCGCCCAGTCGATAACCCCAGGGGCTGGACTCCGCTTCGTAGCCCCCCTGAAGAATGGAGATCGCATAGTCCGGATAATCATCGGGCGCCATCCCCTCGGGTAACGAGAGCCCCGGAAAGGGAGGTCGCTCTCCGCGAAGATTGGTGGGGACCAGATAGAGCAGGTGATCCTGAGCATAGCCGAAGGTGAACGACTCGAAGGGGTCGATTCCCCAGGCGTCTCGCACATCTCGCTGGACCTGCCAGCCCAGGGGCATGGTCAGCTCTCCGGGCATGGTGATCAGCGTCAGATCGTTGAGCTGAAAGGCGCTGATCTGACTTTTCCCGAAGAGCGAAATCGGTCGGTGAAAGGCCAGTTGATGAACCCCCATACAACCGTAGTCTTCCGGGTGCACGTGCTCATCAAACCCCTCGCCGCTATTCAAATTACAGACCAGCCCGCCGAAGAGGTATTTTCCGTCTTTGGTATCTTCCGATGGGTCACCAAATTCATAGCCCTCGTAGCCAAAATATTCGTAGACGATGGGAAACCGGTGGGTGTGCCCGGAGAACGACCACTCGTCGGTCATCTCGATGGCCTGGAAAGAATCAAAGGTTCGATCCACCAGAAATGCTCCCAGGCTTTCAAAACGCTGCGCGCCGGAATGCCCGGCGCTGCCTCCCCGAGGCGACATATTTCCGCCGTTCTGATTGAAGTACATCACCGGCGCGTAGGTGTCGTAGGTTTCGCCGATGGCCTTCTCCAATTGCCGCTCGATCCCCACCATGGCGTCGGCCGTCATATAAGGCCCGCTGTGAAGGGTCCCGTGGGTTCCGAAGCTAATGAGAAGCGCCCGGGGGTTGTCTTCCATATCGTCGATGCGAAGCAGCAACGCCCGGTTGTCATCAAAGGGTGGCTTCTCACTCCATCGATCGCTGGAGATGACATCATCGGTGTCGAAAGACTCCACCACGGTCCAGCCCATCTTCGCCGGCGAGAGATCGTCGAGAGCTTCCATCGCGGCGTCGGTCAGCGAGCCCACCAGCCAGTCAAAAGCCTGCTGGCTGAACTCGTCGATCCCCAGCATTCCCATCGGGAGTTCCGTATAATCGGGCCTGGGGATCTGCCAGAAGCGAGCCGGACCGGAGTGGGTATGAGTTCCCGAGATCACAAGACTGGAGCGCCAGTCGGCACCGGTCTGAGCCTGTAGATTTCGGGCCACCGCTTCGTGCAGAGCCATCGACGGAAAGATGATCGGCGCCCGCAAAAATACGAGCTGACGGGTGCCGTCGTCCACCGCAATGCCCCTTGCGTAGAGCCCGTGCATCTTCCCGCGACTCTGCCGCAAGGACTCCACGTAGCGCCCGGCGTTGATCGACGCCCGGCTTCCGAAGCCTCCCTGCGAGAGTCCGATGGGGAAGTTCATCAGGCTATTGCCCACGCCGGCCTGCAGCGGTGTAGACTCACTGCCGCCGGGATGTACGTCGGTGAGTTCTCCGGTAAAGGGAATGCACCGACCGTGGTCGCTGCAGAGATCGCCGTCGGCGCAGTCCTCGTCGAGAATACAGGAGATCCGACAGTGGCTGCCGTCACAATACCCGCGGCGGGCCAGGGACTCGTCGACCCCGTCGAAATAATCCACACAATCGGTCCACTCGGCCAGCTGCGAGCAGGTCGGGGCCTCGTGGCACTCCCCGTCGTGACAATACTCGTCGTCGCCGCAGTCGTTTTGGACCTCGCAGGACTCAATATCACCGTCGCCATCTGGGTCGCCGGTATCAGCGTCTCCATCGCCGTCAGCGTCGACGCCCGTATCCACTTCTCCGGCGTCGGGCTCCTCCGTTTCATCTGGAGACGAGCAACCCGCAAAAAAGACCAACGAACCAACCAGCAGAACAACAAATACCGAGCGCGAAACCATCACAAATACCTCCGACCAACCTCAAAAAAAGAGGAGCGCAGATGTCTGCGCTCCATCACCTCAAAACTCCGCGATCAAAACTCCAACGTCGCCCCGTAGCTGCCGGAGTTTTCGTACACGTCAAACGCATCAAGCGAGATTCCCACCTCTCCCGCCTCAAGAGGCGTCTCCAGAGTGATCTGAACCCGGGTCACCGGAACTCCCCCGCGACCTCCCACCACCTCGGGATCGGTGACCACCGAGATGGAATCCACCCCGACCGCCACATCATTCTGCGTGATCTGAGCATCGATCCGATCGAAATCACCCTCCGCTTCCACCGGAATCAACTGCCCCGACGGCACCTTCTGGTGATGCATTCGATAGGAACCCGAGACTCGAGCAAAGTCCGGAGAGGGTCCACCAAATTGCGTCTCCTCGGCAGCCGGATAGCTCAATCGAAAAGCGATGGTCGAGGCATCCGTGATGGTCAATTCATCGATGACCAGCGCCGTGGAAGGCACCACTTCAAACGCATGGGAGATGGTCTCATAAGGCACCCGATCCTCGCTCTCATTGAGATAATGACCGTTGACTCGGAACCGATACATGCCCAGCTCCAGATCTTTAAAGTCCTCCCAGTACACCGCCCACTCCCACTCATCTTCCACTCTTCGAAGTCGGGTAAACATCACGAATTCACGGTTCGTATAGATGGCTCGGCTGGGCATGATCACCGGCTCAAATTCGCCGGCCCCGTCGTCTCGCTCAAGCGTCACCAGCGGCGCCTGAGGCATCTCGGCGCCCGGATCCCCTCCTCGCCAGGCGATATCAATGGGCTGTCGCCGCTCCAGTTGCGCCGGAGGCTGCTCCACAAACTCACCGATCCTCGAAGAATCACTGACGTCGATGGGAAATGGGGTCTCCTCCAGAATGGAGAACTCATCCGGTTTCGGGACCGGAAATTCAAGCTCCACATCCTCGCCGAGCATCAGACCGACGGTCTCCACGGCTCGGGCCGCCAGAAAGTCGCCCAGGCGATAGCCCCAGGGGCTCATCTCCGACTCATAGCCGCCCTGAAGAATGGAGATCGCAAAATCGGGAAAGTCGTCCGGCGCCATCCCATCGGGCAACGAGAGCCCCGGGAAGGGAGGTCTCTCCCCCCGAAGGTTGGTGGGCAACAAATAGAGCAGGTGATCCTGAGCATACCCGAAGGTGAACGACTCGAAGGGGTCGATCCCCCAGGCGTCTCGAACGTCTCGCTGGACCTGCCACCCCAGCGGCATGGTCAGCTCTCCGGGCATGGTGATCAACGTCAGATCGTTGAGCTGAAAGGAGCTGATCTGACTCTTGGCGAAGAGCGAGATCGGCCGATGAAAGGCCAGCTGATGAACCCCCATACAGCCGTATTCTTCGGGCGTGGCAAATCCCACATAATCCTCGGCTCCCCCGAGCTCACACATCAGCCCTCCGAAGAGATATTTTCCATCTTTGGTGGGCTCGTCTTCATGACCGAATTCGTGGCCTTCATACCCGAAATATTCATAGACGATGGGAAAGCGGTGGGTATGTCCGGAGAACGACCACTCCTCGGTCATCTCCATCGCTTCAAACGCATCAAATGTGCGCTCCACCACATAGGATCCCAGGTTCTCGTAGCGCTGGGTGCCGCGATGGCCGTCGCTCCCACCTCGGGGCGACATACTTCCGCCGTTCTGATTGAAGTACATCACCGGAGCGTAGGTATCGTAGGCTTCGCCGATGGCCTTCTCCATCTGCCGCTCGATGCCCACCATGGCGTCGCCCGTCATATACGAGCTGCTGTGGAAGGTTCCGTGGGTCCCAAAGCTCACCAACAGCGCCCTCGGGGTGTCATCGAGGTTGTCGATCCGAATCAAGAGCGCCCGGTTGTCGTCAAAGGGAGGAATCTCACCCCACCGGTGACTGGAGATGGCGTCGTCGGTGTCGAAAGATTCCACCACGGTCCAGCCCATCTTCGCCGGCGAGAGATCGTCCAGGGCTTCCATCGCGGCGTCAGTCAGAGAGCCCACAAGCCAGTCAAAGGCCTGCTGGCTAAACTCGTCGATCCCCAGCATCCCCATCGGGAGTTCCGTATAATCGGGCCTCGGGAGCTGCCAGAAGCGAGCCGGACCGGAGTGGGTATGAGTTCCCGAAATCACAAGACTGGAGCGCCAGTCGGCACCGGTCTGAGCCTGCAGATTTCTGGCCACCGCTTCGTGCAGTGCCATCGACGGAAAGATGATCGGCGCCCGCAAAAATACGAGCTGCCTGGTGCCGTCATCCACCGCAATGCCCCGCGCATAGAGCCCGTGCATCTTGCCCCGGCTCTGCCTTAAGGACTCCACGTAGCGCCCGGCGTTGATCGACGCCCGACTTCCGTAGCCGCCCTGCGAGAGCCCGATTGGGAAGTTCATCAGACTATTGCCCACGCCAGCCTGCAGCGGCGCAGACTCAGTGCCGCCGGGATGCTCGTCGGTAAGCTCTCCGGTGAACGGAATGCACCGACCGTGGTCGCTGCAGAGGTCGCCGTCGGCGCAGTCCTCATCGAGGATGCACGAGATCCGACAATGGCTCCCGTCGCAGTACCCGCGGCGAGCCAGGGATTCATCGACGTCGTCGAAATAATCCACGCAATCGGTCCACTCTCGAAGCTGCCCGCAGGACGGTGCCTCCTGACACTCCCCGTCGTGGCAATACTCGTCGTCGCCGCAGTCGTTCTGAAACGCACAGCCCTCTTCCACGTCGACGTCGGCGTCTTCCTCATCGGCGACGTCTTCGCCCACATCTTCCCCACCGACATCGGGAGTATCGATGTCGTCATCGGGAGAGGAACAGGCCGTCAGACCACCAAATAACACTACCAACAGGACTACAAAGAACGAGCGCATTTGATTCGACACGAGGATGCCTCCGGGACACGAAATAACTTCGCCAACTCAGAAGTTTTTCTTAAGAGATCTGTGGCCTTAAATCGCTCAACACCACAGCGGCCATTTAATTGTTGTGGAGCCTACCGAAAAGAGGGGTTCACCACAACGTCTACCCCCCGACACCACAAAAAGTCGATGATTTTCGTTGACAGCATCGAGCCATGACTTTATACACCAAAACCCTCGTGGTTCCGACAGGAATCACACCCCACTTTGCGGAAGTGGCGGAATTGGTAGACGCGCTGGACTAAGGATCCAGTGGGCGTAACAGCCCGTGGGGGTTCGACTCCCCCCTTCCGCACTGTACAGAAGTCAGGAATCAGAGGTCGGAAATCGGATTACGTATCTGGTTTCCGACCTTTTATTTCTTGTTGGGATCCCGTCGTGGGTGCGACCTATCGGATACGTCGTTGGTGGGCGGCGCGGAACTCCGAGGTGTGCGCTATCTCTCTGTTCCATCGACGTCCAGACGGTCGCTGAATGCGCCCCCGAGAACCGACCCTGGTCCATTGCGCCAACCTCGAAAACCGACCAACGTCAACAGGGCGACCCCAAAATCTTGTATGTAGCGAATGTGGTATAACAAGAAATGGAACCGCCCCGTGGCAGACCGACAAATCTTCGGTTCTTTTACAGACCGTATCTAAGCCTGGTCGCCACGGGGCGCTTCCTCCACGTGAGCCCGAATAGTTACCCGAGCCGAGAACTCGAATCTACAAGACTGGGCCGCGGTGGAGGACGTTCCACTCACTTACAACCGCTATCTTACGAGGATTTGCTTATTATGTCAGTTCCAATCAGCACTGTGGGGATCGATGTCTCCAAGGCCTATCTCGATATTTGCACCTACCCAGAAATAACGACTCTCAGAATTGAGTATACAAAAGAAGGTCTTCAGCATCTCATCGACCAATTGCAGAAATGGGCGCCTGAATTGGTCGTATTCGAGGCCACCGGTGGTTTGGAGATCGAGTTGGGATGTTGGCTCCACGATGCCGAATTTCCCTTCGCTGTCCTCAATCCGCGTCAGGCTCGAGATTTCGCAAAGGCTACCGGCCGACTGGCGAAGACGGACTCGATTGATGCTCAATTACTGGCTCAATACGGACATGTCCTCAAGCCCGAACCACGTCCGATGCGCGATGCCCAGGCGCGACTCCTTGGCGAGTTGGTGACCCGTCGTCGCCAGCTTAAAGGTATGTGCACTGCCGAATCCAACCGTCTCAAACAAACTCGTTCTTCGACGATCAAAGAAGCGATTGCCGCACATCTTGAGGTGATGCGAGAAGAGCTGGCGATGCTCGAGAAAGAAATCAATGCCCATATCAAGGCAGATGAAGGGTTGAAGAAAGACCGAAAAATCCTTCAATCGGCTCCCGGAGTGGGGCCAGTACTGGCGATGACGTTGCTTGCGCAATTGCCGGAGCTGGGACATCTGAACCGCAAAGAGATCGCCAAGCTCGTCGGTGTGGCGCCGCTGAACCGAGATAGTGGAAGGTATCGGGGCAAACGCACCACCTGGGGAGGACGTTCAGCGGTCCGTCGTGTGCTTTATATGGGTGCTCTGTCGGCTTCTCGTTCTTGTCACGAGTTGAAGAATTTTTATGAGCGTCTGGTCAGCAACGGAAAACCGAAGAAAGTCGCACTCGTCGCGGTAATGAGGAAGCTTTTGACGGCATTAAATGCCATGCTTCGAGATCAAAAAACATGGGCTCCACAGATGGTCTTACCGAGGTGACAAACATAGTTGCTTAAATCGCGAAAATAGAACAAGGCCCGGGCTTACCCGACGAGTAGGAACGCATCCAAGCCGGTCGGCAGATCGAGCCACCCGGAACCGACCAGTTTACGGGTGGGCCTGTTATTGGTCGGCCAGTGGAGGCGCCGTTTCCTTTCTCTATCTCAATCGGTTATCAAATTTGGAACAATATTCACCTGTCCCACCGACCTCTGATATGCGGGGAGTCTACGAAACCGTGGACTGACGTGGCAACTGGAGCAAGCTGCATCGAAAGATATTGCGTAATCAGGATCCTGAATGAGTAAGCCCGTGGGGGTTCGACTCCCCCCTTCCGCACTGTGAAGAACACTCAATCAAAAGGGCCGGACATCTCAACTGATGTCCGGCCC
>SKNI01000407.1 GCA_007120615.1 Myxococcales bacterium
CCCCCTCGGTTATCAGACCAACCTGATGGTCTACGGGGCCGGAAACTACCGATTCCGAGACTTCCTCAAAATCGGCCTCCCCATGAATATTCTGGTCGGCTCCACCGCGGTTCTACTCATTCCCTTCTTCTTCCCGTTCTAATCTCCCCCCGTCGCCCTCGATCACCGATCACCGATCACCGATCACCGATCCTCCCCAATCTACTAAAATTGTGCTATCACTCTCTTCACCGACCCCCCAATTTCAGAAGGCCCATCATGGCTAACTCCCTGATTCGCTGCATTCTCATTCTCTTCCTCGCCACCATGTGGAACTGTGCCGTCGTACCCGTCTCAACTCTGGAGGGGAGTTCCGACTCTTCGGCCGAACCGGCTCCTACGGTTTCTGACACCCCATCCCAGGGACAGGAACAACATCGAGGCACTGAAGAGGCTCCGCCGGCCGGCCAACTCACCGCCGGGGTCTGGCGCGATCTGGACCACTGGGACTTCTGGACGGCCCTCTTTGACCAGCAATCACAGCATTCCGATAACTGGGGCGGGTTCGAGAGCCACTGGGGATATTATACCCGCAATCACTTCTCCGTGGTCGTCCGTTCGGAGGGAGAGCCGGCGGTGGACGTACTGGTGGAGCTACTAAACGAAGATCAGCAAGTCATCTGGCGCACTCGCACCGACAATCAGGGCCGAGCCGAACTCTTCAACGGCCTCTTCGGTGAACCGGCGCAGGGTCCACTCTCTGTGGTCGCAAGTGCCGGCGAGTCTTCCGCTGCGCTCTCTCCACTGGAACAAGGTCCACAGTCCCGTCGCCATCTCGATCTGAACGCCGCACCGGATCCGGGCAGCATTATGGATTTGATGTTCGTCATCGACACCACAGGCTCCATGGGCGATGAGCTGAGTTACCTGCAGTCGGAACTCCAAGACACCATCGAGCGAGTAAGCGACAGCGCCGACACCCTGCGTTTGAGCGTGAACTTTTATCGGGACCACGGCGACGAATATCTGGTCCGTTCCTTCCCCTTCACCGAGAATGTGGACACCGTCATTCAGCAACTGGCCGCCCAGCGTGCTGCAGGCGGCGGCGACATCCCCGAAGCCGTCGACCGCGCTATGGACGACGCCATCTACAACCACGAATGGAGCGAACAAGCCACCGCGCGACTGCTCTTTCTGGTTCTCGACGCTCCACCCAATTATAACGAGCCCGACATGGCCCGGCTGGAAAACGCCATCGCCGGCGCCGCAGAGCTAGGAGTTCGAATCATTCCCGTCACCGGAAGCGGAACCGACGTACCCACCGAATTCTTGATGCGCAGCTTCGCCATCGTCACCGGTGGAACCTACGTCTTCATTACCGATCACAGCGGCATCGGCGAAAGCCACCTGGAGCCCACCGTCGGGCCTTATGAAGTGGAGTTGCTCAACAACCTGCTGGTTCGTCTCATCAATGAGGCCATGGAGTAATCTTCTTACTCCACCCGGTCGCAGGCCCACTCATCACCATCCTCGCATGCCTGTCGAAGCTCCGCTTGTCCCTGGGAACGGGTCTCGGAATCGTTGAGCATCAGCCAACCCCGCCGACTGCAGGCGTGGACCTGACCCAGGGCGCAGGATTTGGCATAGAGCGTCAATGCCTGTGCCCGATTTTCTTCCACCCCCTGTCCCTGCTCGTACGTGGACCCCAGAATGAGACATCCCCGCGGTTCTCCGGCGTCGCAGGCCGCTTTTAGATTCCGCCGGGCTCGGAGAGGGCTGGCCGGAATGCGGGGATCTTCGAGCAACACCTCCCCGGCTCGCGCACAGGCTCGAGGCCGCTCTCCGTCGTTGCAGGCCAACTCCAGAGCCGCGATCGCCTGGCGAATATCAGCGCCCGTGACCGCTTCATCGAGGCGGTGAAACCCCAGATTATTACACCCCCGTCGATACCCCCCGTCGCAGGCCTTCTCATAGGCCTTCATAGCCTTTTGAAAATCGGCCTCCACAGGGTCTCCCTCCTCATAGGATACGGCGATATTGAAGCATCCTTTTCCATATCCCAATTCGCAGGAGCGCTCAAAATAGTGAAACGCCTCCAGCGGATCGACCTCTACGCCCTCTCCCTCATCATAATGAAATGCCAGGCTATTGCAGGATGGCCCAAACCCCATCTCGCACCCGATTCGATGATAGCGCGCTGCCATCGGAAGGTCGGTGTCCACCCGCCGTCCACTCTCGTACATCAATCCAAGATTAAAGCAGCCCCGGCCCTGGCCCATCTCACAGGAACGGGAAAAATACTCCACCGCTCGCTCCCCATTGACCGCCACCCCTCGTCCTCTCAAATAAAGTACCCCGATGGCGGTGCACGCCTCTCGATTTCCCGTCTGACAGGCCTCCTCATAGAGTGCAACCGCTTCCCGGCGCCGGGTCGGAATCGAACCCTCCCCGCGCTCAAAGAGCATGGCCATCAGCGTACAGCCGTAATACTCGCCGGCCTCACAGCTACGACGGTATAACCCCAACGATCGCTGCAAATCGGTGGGCCGGCCTTGTCCGTCTTCGATCATCGCCCCCAGCATCACGCATCCCATCGCAGAGTCTTTATTGCAGGCGATCTCGATCAGATCGGCCAGCCGCTCTTGATCTTCGGTCTCCTCGATATCGATATTGAAGTGTTCCACCAACTCCGCGCATGCCTCCCCGGCTCCCCCGACGCAACCACGAAATAAATAGGTCGCTGCCAGTTCCGGACGGACATCGACGCCACGACCGAAATAATAGAGCCCTCCCACCTGGCGACAGGCCTGACCACTTCCCAGATCGCAGCCTCTCTTCCAGATCAATCGGGCCTCATAGGAGTCGGGCTCCCCTCCCTGACCGTGATACACCATCCATCCCAACGCAAAACACGACAGCCCCACATCCCCGGAACATCCCTCTTCATATCGTCGCCGGGCTTCTTCTAAATCCGTGGCCACACCGCGTCCCAACACATGCAAGGACCCCAGAAGATAACAGGCCTGACCGTTGCCCTCCTCACAGGTGCTCTTTAGAAGGGGAATCGCCTCTTCCAACGACTCCGGCAGTGGTGTCCCGTCCCAGAGATAGGCTCCCAGCAGGGCGCAATCCTCATCAGCCGCTTCGCAGGGATCGCGCAATTCGGGATCCTCGTCGGGAGACTCCGCTCGGAGGTCGATCTCCGGAAGTGATTCCACCGTCGGAGCGCCGGCGCAACCTACAACCAACACCGCCACCATCAACTTCAAGGCCCCGGTCGCCTTTCTGAACGCCGAGATCGACGATAAATTCGTTTGAATTTTCTGCCCTACTTTTTGCTCCATCTTCCTTCTGGCGGCGTCAGCACATATAACGATCCTGATTCAATCCTTCCCCCTGATATGATACGCTCTCTGACAGACGTAGAGCAAGGTAACGGGCTGGTTTTCCCACTCTCAGGTCCATTCCCCGGGGTCTTTACCCAATGCCCAAGAGCGCACTCCAGAGCGGAACGATCATCGGCGAGAAATATCGCCTCATCGATTCCATCGGCACCGGAGGATTTAGCCGAGTCTACCGCGGTGTTCATACCGGTATGAATCGGGAAGTGGCCATCAAGATCTTCGACCCCGAAGACGAGGACAACTCCAACCCTCAGCGGACCGCCCGCCGAAGATCTCGGTTTGAGAGGGAAGCCCGCCTGGTCAGTCAACTCGATCATCCCAACACGGTCACCACCTTTGATTTTGGCGTCGAAGAGGACGGGAAACTCTACCTGGTGATGGAATTTATCGAGGGCTCTACCCTCAAAGAAATTCTAAAACAGCACGGGGCCCTGAGCGAGGAGAGATCCGTCGCCATCTTCCTCCAAATTTTGGCCAGCCTGGAACAAGCCCATCATCTCGGAATCCTCCACCGCGATCTTAAACCGGCTAATATCATGCTCACCTCCAACTTTAAGGGGGAGGAGATCGTAAAGGTTCTGGATTTCGGGATCGCCAAGATGCTCAGCGATCCCCGCCGAGAGATGAGCGCCCGAGGAAAGCCACTCTTCGTGGGCACCCCGCGCTACGCCGCACCGGAACAACTGGCGGCAAAAGCTCTCTCCGTGGCCACCGATATTTTCGGGGTAGGGGCTCTGCTCTGGGAGTCTTTGCTGGGCCAGAAGATGGTCCCTTCCGTAAAATTGGAGGATTGCGTTGCCTTCGCCGCCTCCCCCGAGCCATGGACCCTTCCCGACGACACTTCGCTGCCTTTCGAACTGGCTGAAATCATTGAAAAAGCGGTCCGAAAAGTACCGAGTGATCGGTTTCAGAGCGCCTCGGAGATGATCGCTGCCATCGAAGAGTCGACGACCATCCAACTCGAAGATCTCCCCGAGATTAAACCCTCTCCGTTTTCCGCACAGCATCGCGAAATCCTCGATCCCAATATCACCGACCCCGACGACTCGCAGAATTTCTTCCTTCAGGGAGGCTTTGACCCGGGCGCCTCCGCCAAACCCGGCGCCCCTCCTCCGATGCCCGGGGCAAAACTTCCGAAGCGCAAACCGACCCCGGCCCCCCAACAGCCCCGGCGAAGTCGCCCGCCCAGGAGGAGTTGCCCACAAAAACCGGACTCCACGACGAAAGCATCTGCCTCCTCGTTAGAGTTAGACGAGAGTGCCCTGAGACCCAGGCGCCCTTCGGAGAAAAAACCGGCTCCTCGAAAGGTCTCCCCGTCTGCCTCCCCGTCGCGTTCCCGTTCCCCTTTTGAGGTCATCAAAGATCTCATCGACGACTACGGCGGACTTCTCGTTGTCACAATCGCCTCCATCGCCGCGGTCGTGATCGTAGTCCTGCTGATTCCTCTATTTACCGGTTCTGACACCGTCGAAACTCCCGACATCCAGGTGGCCGCCGATGAAGATAGGCAACCACAACTGGTGCTAACGAATCGTTCCGCGTTCTCCGTGGACGGCATTCAAATCGCGATTCGAACCGCGGGGTGGCGAGTCGACAATTCCAGACCTCCCGTCAATGTGGGAACTTTCGAATACCATCCCATGGTCATCTCTCGAGACGATATAACCCTGGACGTCACCATCTATGAGTCGGGGAGTCAGAACGCCCTCGACGATATTGTAGAGGCCGTCCAATTTCCCAGCCAATATATCATCCTCGGTCATATTGCGGTTCGCATTAATCCGCGAGATACTGACGGATATGAACCTGCTTCCCAACTGCGTGATCGACTTGGTGTCTACCGCAACCTCGTATTAGAAGAGTCCGCCAAAATCCTTTCCAACCCTTGAGCCCACGTGCCATGACAAACCTTATTCTACGTCGTCGCCTCGTTCTTCTACTCACCACACTTCTGCTGCTGATTCCAGCTACTGCCTTCGCCGATTCACTCCTTAATCTCGGGGGAACGCTCTACTACGAGTCCAGCCGATTGGAAGGAGAGGAACAGGTCAGTGTGCAGGAACGAGATCAGAGCTTCGATTATCGAAACTCTAACTTTTTGAGCGCCCGCGTGCTCTACCTGCGCCCCTATTCCGGAAATCTTTATATCGGCGCCGGCGCGGACTTTCTCGGAAATTACCGCGCCAATATTCTCGACGACGGCGAGCCCTCGGATCCGCCGGATCTCTACGAATTTGGCCCCCTGTTGAGCACCTTTGGACTCGCCGAATGGCGTCTCGACATCGGAGAGGGGCGCACTCTCGGTCTTGGAACGGAACTGGGACTCGCCACCCTCTTTCCCCGCGGTGATCTGGCAAGCGAGATCCGGGCCCTCCAAAATGATGACGTGCGCACCTTTAATATCCCTCGAGTCGGCTGGAGCGTTGGCGGCCATACTGCTTTCGTCTGGGAGATCGATGATCGCCTGGCCCTGCGCTCAGAGGTGGGAGTTCAATGGCAGAATATCTATCTCTTTCGAAGCTCTCAGACCATTGACGACGTGGCCTTCCGCAAGCAATGGACCACCGGAGCCCTCCGGGGACGTCTGGGCGTCTCTTTGGAGATTCGGCTGTAAATTTGACCGCATCCGATCGGTTTTGATATCCTTCTTAGAAGAGCTTTTAAATGGTTGATTCCTATGGCCCGATCTATGGAGCAGATGGTGCGCGATAATATCCTACCGACCGCCCGCAGCACCCCGGCCGCCTGGTGCAAAACGATCCTGGCGTCCCTTCTTATACTCTTCTCCACCGCCTGCGATGGAGACGAAGGCTTCAGCACCGGCGACCCGGCTCGGGGCCCTGCCACGATGCTGGATACCACCGGACCGATCACCGATGGACTCTTCGTCGGCGGTGACGATCCCGAGATCGAGGCTCGAGACGTGGAGTTACCCCTGGACGGCGTAATTCCCGACTGCGGGGCCGACTGCGTGGCCTTTTGTCAGGCCCAGTCCTTTGAGAACCCCGTCAATAAAGGCCTCTGCCCCAGCCTCTGGGGCGTGGGCTTGACTCCCGCTCCCATCGAAAGAGTCGAAACCTGTCGCCGGCTTCACGTCGACCTGATCGGTCGCTTCCCCACTCGTTCGGAGATCAATCTCTTCTGCGACGATCGACCCTGGGGCGAAATCGTAACCGAGCTTATGGATTCCGAAGAATTCGTTCTGACCAACCGTCGAAACTGGGCCGATCACCTGCTCTACAATACCCGCGCCATCAGCGTGGAGCGCATCTTCGACATGGATAAATTGGTGGGCAAAGTCTACCGCGGTGAGATCGCCTATGACCAATTCGCCGCCATCGTCAGCGCTCATCCCGTCTTGACCCGTCGACACGACACCGCCGGGGACCGCGCCGAAGCGCTCTTCCAACTCTTTTTGGGCCGCCCTCCCCTGGGCAGCGAGCGAAGTGATATCGCCCGGCTCTATAATCTCTGGCAAAACGGCTATTACGATCACCCTCAGCTCGGAATGCGACTGTCCGACTCCCATATCCGCTACCGCTGCGTCGACGACGAGGGTAATGTTGATCCCGATACCCGTGGAGAATGCACCAGCATCCTCTACGGCTATAACGAGCTGATTCTGAAGCCCGACATTCGCGTCGACCGCGATTCCGGACAGATGTGGAGTGGTCTGTTGCGCTTCGATGAATGGGAGGCCCTTCAGCTTCCCGGGCGCCTCCTGGCCGCCCAGGACGCTTTCTGGGAACACGCCGTGGACCAGGTCATCGATCAATATCTGGACTACGAACTGACCCTTTCGGTCCCGGAAGTGCGTAGCGAATTGGTCGACCACCTCTTACGCTACGATGGTGATATTCGTTCCGTTCATCACGCCGTTCTGACGTCGGTAGCTTATCTGCAGAGTTCTACGGGCGTCACCCCCACCGAACACCGGTGGACCTACGGCCCCCTCAAACAGGTACACGCGGAGACCTGGATCGACACCATCTCCAAGAACCTGGAGATCGAACTGCCCGGCTGTGATCATCGAATCAGCGATCCTGGCGATTTTCTGCGGGCCGAGACCATCAGCGCCACCGCCCTTCTGGAGAACTCTGACTGGCAACTGCGTGACGACGGACGCGACGTTCACCGAACCTATAGCGATCTGGCCTCCAACCTCGGCGGTTGTGCTTCCAATGACGCCGGAGGACGTTTCCGCATCGTCAGTATCCTGACCACGGCCATGCAGCTCAATTTCGTCGACGATGTCTGCAACCCGGAACTCCGAGACGGCGAGGGAGTCGACATCAGCTATCTCCTCCCCGGCGACGCCGATCCCAATCTGGCGGTCACGCCAGAGATCGCCGAGGAGATCGTCAAACACCAGGTCGGCCTATTTTACGGCCGTCAGGCCACGACGGCGGAGCGAAACGATGCCCGCCGATTTGGAGAATCCTGTGAGCTGGAGCGGTGCCGGGCCTCCGAATTTGCCCGACCTGCCTGCTTCGCACTTCTCTCCAGCTCGGAGATGCTCTTTTACTGATCGCCCTATTTTTTGCGTGAATGTCTTTTTGACCCATCGCGACTTTGAGGAGTCTGCCCATGTCCGACCACACGAAAAGCGACGACCCAAAAGACGGCCAGAAGAAGGGGTTTTCCCTCCACCGCCGTTCCTTTCTCAAGGGCATGGGCGTAGCTGCCGCCACCGCAGCCATGCCCCATATCTGGGTCCCGAATACGGCCATCGCTCAGACCGAGGCCCGAGGCAGCGTCAAGCATCTGCTCTACATCCGCCTGGCCGACGGCTTCCGCTTTACCGCCGCCTTTAACGGGAACGTCGACTCCCAATACAACCCCTTCGGAACAGCCGAGAGCGTCGCTGATAACACCGAATGGGGAGTGGGACAGTTGATGGAACTCTCCGGCTGGCTCAACGGCGATAACGGTGAACTTCGCCGAGCCATGGGCATGCGACCGGCTACGGAGTTGACCGATCAACTGGCCGTACTTCCCTGCGTGGACCACGAACCGGTCTCCGCCCGGGCCGACGGCAACCACAACACCGGCCTTCAACGCTTTAACACCGGCTACGTCGGCGGCGGCACCAGCTTCTTTACCATGATCAACTACGGCCTTCGCCAGCGATTTGAGGAGGCCAGAGAGGCCGGAGAGATCGCCCTTCCCGCTTTCTCCCTGGGAGATTCCGGAATGGCTCGTGGCGCTGGCGACTATGCCGCCTTTCGCCCTCCCGTGATGCAAGGCGATGGTTTTGAACGCTTTGGATTCTCCGCCTCCGACAGCCTCCCGGACTGGGCAGGCGAGATGGCTCGCGGCGTCGACGAGCGTTACCGAGACTCCCGTCATATCCGTAACCGAGCGGCCGTCGACGCCTATCTCCAGACCCGCGACGCCACCGAGCAATATGCCGAGGTCTTCAACGCTGAAGCCCTCAAGATCCGAAACGGCTCCGATGAGCCCATCGACGGGCTGAGCAACAGCGAGTTGGACCTTATCTTCGGGGACAACCGCGTGGGTCGAAATGTCCGCCTCGCTCTTCGCCTCTTTCACTTTGGTTGCCCCGCCGTCTATCTCAACCAGGGACGCTACGACCTGCACTCCGGCGAAGAAAACGGCCTGCCTCCCATGATGGAAGAGCTCAACCGTATTATCAGCGGCCTGGAGGTGGCCTTAAAAGCCATGGATCACCCCGAAGGCGGCTCCTACTGGGATCATACCCTGGTCGCCTTCGGCAGTGAGTTCGGCCGCACCGCCCGGGGAAGCCGGTTTAACTCCGCTCGAGGAAGCGACCACTCCGGCGATAACGCCACCCGCTGGATGTCGATGCCATTTATGGGCGGTCCCGTCGAAACCGCCGGAACCGGCGGACGGATCTTCGGCATGACCCGGCCCTCCGATCTCAAAGCCGAAGGTCAGGTCTACAGCTATCGCTCCGTATTAAAGACCATGATGGATGTGCTCGGCTGCGATCACCGTGATTTCTTTCCGGCCGATCGCCCCTTCGGAGATCTCTTCAGCTGACTCTCCGCCGACTCTGTCACGCCTCAACCGAGATTGATCTGCAATGAATGCTACTTCCAGACACCCCATCTCTCTTCGAGCCGCTGCGGTTCTTGTGATCGCTTCCCTTCCGGTAGTCTGGGCCATCCACGGTTGCGGACCCGACTTCTCTCAAGACGCCATGCG
>SKNI01000656.1 GCA_007120615.1 Myxococcales bacterium
GAGCAAGAAGAAGATGACGTCGACCTCGATCAGATCGTCGAAGGCCTGGCCGCCGAGGAGCGGTCACGGGTTTTGAGGGTGGGGATTCTGGCGGCTGTAATTCTTGGGGCGGCCGGGTTGAGCTTCTGGTGGATGGTAGAGAATACGGAGGACCTCTTTCGGCCCAATATCTCGGCGGAGGAGGGAGAGTACGAGGTCTGGCTCGATACCAATGATCCGGTCTGCCGGGGGATTCTCGATGACATCAGCGAGGCCACAGAAGATTGGGCGGAGCGCGAGGCATTTGTCGCCGATGAGATCTGGGGCGACGACGAGGAAAATCTGGTACAGGTGCGGGAGACGGCGACCGCTTTTCGGTCTCGAATGGCTCAGATCGCCACCAGGATCGACGACGCCGTTCTGCGCGATTCCGAGGCCCCCGAACAGATGAAAGAGTGGTTTGGCAACCAGGATAACGAATTTCGGATCCTCCAAGAAATGGCCGAGCGACGGCTCAATCTGGTTCGAGAACAAGAGGTAGAAGAGCGCGGCGGAATGTGGGAAAACCCGGAAAATCTAAGGGATACGGTTTTGTTGACCGTTGATGATAACTATCAAGAGTTTCGCGTCTGGGTTGCTGCCGGTGGTCATCCCTGCGGCCCGGCACCGGAAGGGGTAGAGCCCGCGGCGCCTCCAGAGGCCACTGAGATGCCTTGAAAATGAATTGTCGAGAGAGCGTGAAACGCGACGCCGACTGCGTTATGATGGCGATTGAAGTGAAGAATTACGACAAATTTTAGGAAAGTAAATGAAGATGAAATTCGAAACAGGCCCCTCTTTCTCGGTGCTATTAGTCAGCCTTTTCTTCTTCGCGTTCGCCGGGTCAGCCCTGGTGGGATGCGATGATGAGGAAGTGGGCAATGATGGCCAGCAAGATATAGGTGTAAACGAGTCGGAGCCGGATACGGAAGAGCTAGAAATCATCTGCGATCCCGGTGAGATCGATCGATGTGCCGGCGTGGAGCAGTCCGGTGTCTTCATCTGTAATGACGATGGAACCGCGATCATCGCCGGAGAATGCCCGGGGACGTCGATCTGCCGCGATGGAGCCTGTGAAGAGGTGATGTGTCGGCCCAATTCGGGGCGGTGCATTGATGGGATTCCCCAGCGCTGTGTGGATGATGGGGAAGGGGATTATCTCTTTGAGGATCAGGAGCCCTGCGGGGAAGATGAGAGCTGTGAGGACGGTGTCTGTCTCGACCGATGCGGCCTGGCCGAGTTAACTGACTCCTATGTGGGATGCGAATACTGGGCGGTGGAGACCGAAAATACCCTTCTGTATCAGACGGCTCTGGGCAATGAGGCGGTGCCACCGGAGCATCGACCACCGTTTGCGGTGGTGCTGGCCAATACGGAGGCAAATATCGACGCCGAAGTTACGGTTCGCGGCCCCAATGGTGAGTTGGCCCAGGCCGTGCAGTCAAGAGAAGTACGCTCCGATCGAAGCAATCCCGGCGAGGAGTGGGTGACGGTGCATTCCGAAACCGTCGATGCCGACGGAAATCGAATCGGATCCCCTCATAGCGGGCCGATCGAAAATATTGTGCTTCCGCCCAACGCCACGTTGACCTTGCTGTTGCCCAATCAGGACATTCCATTTGGGGCGACCACGGTGACCTCCACGGCCTATCAAATCACCTCCAGTCAGCCAGTGGTGGCCTATCAATTCAATCCGTTCTGCTGCAACTATAATTATACCAATGATGCCAGTCTTTTGTTGCCGACCAGCGCGTTGACCGAAAATTATATGATGATGAGCCATGCGGTGTGGGCGGGAGGCGCATCAAACCGCCTCCCCGATCCTCGATCACCGACCCTTTCGGTGGTGGCGATGGAGGATGACACCAAGGTGGAAGTACACCTGAAAGGCCCGGTATCAGAAGGTCGCACCTTTGCCGGGAAACTCTATCCGGTTCGCGACACCGACCGGGTCTTGGGGCCGGATAATAATGGATATATGGAAGTGACCCTGAACGCTCATGAGGTCTTTAACGTGGCCGGGGCGGGGACCAGCCCCGTGGTAGATCTGACGGGGACCCGAGTGAAGGCCGACAAGCCCGTGGCCGTCTTTGGAGCCCATACCTGCACCAATGTTCCATTTACTTCGCCGGCCTGTGACCACCTGGAGTCGCAGCTCTTTCCGATGGAGACCTGGTCGACCGGTTTTGTGGCGTCTCCGTTGAAGATACGAAATCCCAATCCCCCGTCGGGATCCCGAGAGGGAACCTATTGGAAGTTTCTGGCTCGCGATGACGATACGGTGATCGAGGCGGGCACCTCCCTTGCTCCTTCTGCAGTGTTGCCGCCCAGCGGTGAAGCGGTGCCTCGATGTGCGGATTTCTCCTCCGATCCAGAGTCTGGAGTCTTTGAGATGGATGCCGGAGAGAGTTGTGAATTCGGCACTCGCCATATGTTTTCGGTGCAATCGAATCGACCGATTATGGTGGGGGGCTTTGTCAGCGGCCAGAATACGGTTTTTGATCAGGTCAACTGGGGAGATCATGCAGGCGATCCGTCTCTCTTTTTGCTGCCTCCTCAGGAGCAATTTCGAAGCTCCTACACCTTTTTGACTCCCCCCACCTACCATGTGAGCTATATCACGGTGACCATCGCCACAGGATATGATTTGATCCTGGACGGTGAGAGGATCAATCCTCTCGATCATCCCCATGAGATTCTGGAGGACGAAAATATCTTGATGGCTCATATTGAGGTCGATCCGGGGCCCCATCAGATTTCGTCGAATTCGCCGTTTGGGCTGGTGGTCTATGGGTATGATAACTACGTATCCTACGCCTATACGGGCGGTCTGGACCTTACGAAGTTGAACCCGCTGCAGTGAGAAGAAGGTCCGCAGGAGGTCGCAAAAGTTAGAGTGTTGATCTAACTCGGGGAACGCGATAGAGCGCTCGGCGAAGCAGTGTGTGTGGTAGACGCAGTAGGGTGCTGAGATGCGGGATAATCCAAATATTCATGATGAAATCGATGGTCGCTTCATCCTTGAGAAGAGGCTGAGTCAGGGGAGTGTGGGGTCGATCTGGAGTGCTGCGCAACGGCCGGATGGGGCACCGGTAGCGCTGAAATTATTGCGTCCGGAGGTAGCCCGGCTCCCCCATCTTCGGCGGCGATTTGCCCGAGAAGCGCGGGCGGCTTCCCGGCTCTTGCATCCCAACGTGGCGACCATCGTCGATTACGGGGTCGACGATGATGGCCAGATGTATATCGCCATGGAACTCCTCGATGGAGTGGTGGTCACCGAGCTTATCCGACAGGGATTGTCGCTTCGTCATATTCTGGTTTTGGCCGAACAACTATTGGCGGGGCTGGCTCATGCTCACGCCCGAGGGGTGGTTCATCGAGACCTGAAACCGGCAAATTTGATGGTCGTCGGCGGTGACCTGCCTCGCACTCTGGGGACGGTGAAGATCGTGGATTTCGGCATCGCTCGGATGGAGAGTGAGCGAGATCCGCGGGATACGGCTCAGGGTGAAGTCGTGGGAACTCCCAGATATATGAGCCCGGAGCAGGCCGCCGGGGAGCGACAGCTCGGGCCGCGCACCGATCTCTATAATGTGGGGCTGATTCTCTATGAATTGATCTCGGGGATTCCTCCCTTCGGGGAAGGAAAGGGGCTGAGCGTGATGGCCAGCCACGTCTATGATGAGATTCCGCCGTTGACGGCTCGAGCCGATCTGGATGTTCCCCCGGGGCTTGTGGATTTTGTGGAACGATCGCTGCAAAAGGAGGCCGCTCAGCGGTGGTCTTCTGCGGCGGAGATGCGCGGGGTGATTCGGCGGCTGTTAAAGGATTGTGCGGCCGATCCGACGGCGTGGAAGGTGCCCGCTCCCGTCTTTCCGGACCTCCGTGGTGGCCACAGCACGGTGGAAGAGAGCGCGGTGGTCAATCCCGTAAAGACCAGCGATCTGCAAAATCAGCCGGTCGCGGTAGTGGAAGATTTGGAGTTGGAGACCCGCATGGATCGCGAGATGCGGGGAGCAGTGATCAACGCCCAGCAGCGAATTCCCTTCGTCGGACGCCGTAAGGAGCGAAAATTTCTCCACGGCCTCATCGAGGGTGTGCGCTCCTCGGAGCAGGGAAAGATCTTGTTGCTCAACGGGGAGGCGGGCGTCGGAAAGACCAGGCTCACCATCTGGATGAAGGAATTTGCCGAAGAAGAAGGGCTGCTCCACGGTCATATCGGGGCGTTTACCCGAGGAAATACCGAAGGGATGCAGGGTCTGCGAGAGGTCCTCGACAGTATCTTTGGGACCCGCAGGATGGCCCGGGCGGAGTTGATCGAACGGGTCAACGTCCGCTTGAAGCGCTGGGGGTATGAACACGGCGTGGACGTGCGAAGGGTGGCCGACTTTATGCGGCCCGCCGGTCCTCATAGTTCGGTTCGGACCATGCCCTTTTCGCCGACGAAATTATTCGCTGTGGTCACCAAGATTTTTGAGATCGCCGCTCGCAGGCGACCGCGGCTGATCATCTTAGACGATCTGCACTGGGCCGGCGTGGAGGTCGGCGACTTTCTGGATTATCTGGCCGTAGAGATGCGCCATCGGCCCTTTCCGCTTCTGGTGATGGGAACGGTTCGCACCGAAGATCTGGCGGAGAACCCGGGGCTGGCCAGTCGTCTCGATGGATTGAGCCGCTATACCGGGGAGACCGTCGAGCGCCTTGATATCGGTAAGTTGACCCCTGAGAGTGGCCGTCAATTGGTGCGGTATGTGTTGCCCGTCGATGACGAACTCTGTGACGATATCTACCAGCGCTCCGGTGGAAATCCCCTGCATCTGGCGTTGCTGTTGCGCTATCTGCGTCAGGAGGGCCTGTTGCGATGGGACGGCGATCGATGGATCGCCCGCGACGAAGCAGCCGTTCGGGCTGCGGTGCCGCCGAGTCTGGCCGATCTTTTTCGAGTTCGGATCCATCAGGTCGAGGCTCGCCACGGATCGGAGGGGCGGTTGCAGAGTCTTCTGCAGCGATCGGCCGTAGCAGGGCCTCGATTTACCTATGATATTCTGCGAGAAATGGTGGAAAGAGAGACCACCAAAGGCGAAGAATATCTGGCCCGCCTGCACTTTCTGGATGACGACTTCGACTGCCTCCTCAGTGAAGGCCTGCTGATCGAGAGTCACGGTCGCCGTCAGGAGTGGTACGCGTTCAGCCACGGGGTGGTGCGAGACTATTTTCTGGGGCAGATCGGCGCGGCTCATCGGGCTCGTCGATTTCACCGGCTGGCGGCAGAAGCGCGGGAGAAAGTCTACGCCGGACGTGCCGACGCTCATGCCTCGGAGATCGCCGCCCACTGGGAAGCGGCAGGAGATCGTCGAAAGGCTCTGAACTGGTATCTGCGGGCCGCTCGCACGGCGATGCGGTCGACCACCTTTCGTCAGGCCGCGTCGGCGGCGGAGGCGGCCGTCCGGGTGATGGACGAGCTTCTGGAGATAACGCCGGAAGATATCCAAGAACTCGATATTGTAGGCTTGCGACTCGAAGCTGCCCGCCAAGATCTGGAGGTCGAGCACTATATGAAGTTGCTCGTCCAACTGGGCGACCTTCATGAGGGATTCGGAGAATACGAGAGCTCCGAGAGCTATTACCGTCGGGTCGTGCGGATGGTTGGTAAAGAGACATCCTCTGATGATTGGGTGCTCGGAGTGGTGGCGGAGAGTTGGCTGGGGCTTGGGCATGTGACCTGGCAGCGCGGTGATTTTGAAGCCGCTCAGTGGGCATTTCGAAGAGTCTGCGACCTGGTCGATGGCGTGGACGCCCTTGAGAGCGTCAGCGCCAGCGCCCGCCGGGGGCTGGCTCGGGTCGCCTGGCATCGCGGCGAGTACGGCGAGGCCACGAAATTATCTCAGCAGGCCCTGGAATCGGCGCGAAACCGAAATGATGTAACCGGGGAGGCCAAGGCGTTGTGGGCGTTGGGGGAAGTGGCCCGAATTCGCGGAGATAGCGAGACCGCCGGGCGTCACTTTAAAGCGTCTCAAGATCTCTATGCCCGGGCAGGCGAGCCTGTGGGATTGGCCAGAAATTTATTGAGTCGCGCCCAGCTGGCTCGCTATCAGAAGAATTTTCGAAAAGCCGAAGAGCTCTATCAGCGAGCGCTTCGACGCTATCAGGCGGTGGGGCATCGACGAGGGGCCGCCCAATGCTTAAACGGGCTCGGAGATGTGGCTCGGTTTAACGGCGATCACGCCGGTGCGCAGAAATTCTACGATCGAGCCCTCCAGATTTATGAGTCCATGGGAGCCCAATACGACGTGGCCCTGGTGTATACAAACCTGGGTCTGACGGCGATGCGCCTCAATGATTTCGAGGCAGCCAAAGAATTTCTGGAGGCCGCCCGCAGCCTGGTGGCGGGAGAGGAATATCCCTACCTTCAGGCGGGGGCGGAGTTTAACCTGGCTCTGGTCGAGGCGCTGCGCGGGGATCACCAGGAGAGCACCGAGATCCTGGCCCGAGTGCTGGATCTCTCGGAGCGATTTCCCATCCCCGATCTGGATTATGCACAGCCCCTGGAGGAGCTTGGGAAATTGCACTCCAAGGCGGGCCACGCTCAGGAAGCGATGAAGCTCTGGGAGCGGGCCCGCGATATCTACGGCGAGTTGGCACTCACCGACGATAAGATCCGATTGGAGAAGATGATGTCTCGAGAGCTTCCGAAGTAATCTTCAGGCAGCGCTCTGGTTTTGCTGGGCGAGGATGCGGCGTACGCCGGTGATCGCGCGGTACAGACCCACATCGCGGTAGATCCCGGGGCGACCGGCCAGGGCCAGGTAGAGGGATTGGCCGTCGACGGTGATCTGACGCACGTGGACCGACTCCGGGGTGATCCCGGGCATCATCGATTCCACTCGCGATAAGACCTGTTGTCGAAAACGGCGGGCCACCGATTTGGCGAGCATCGGGGCGTAGGCCGCGAGCACCTCGGACTCCACCGGATTTCCGGCGGAGGCGATGATCAGCCCGTTGGAGTCTCCCAGGGTGAAATTGCGCAATTTCTCCTTCTCGAAGATATGCTCCAATTGATAGGTCAACGCCGTAAGAGGCTGATGGCTGCGGCGATAGCGTCGTTCAGGTGGTACGGGAAAAGCGCTCATAATCCACTCCTTGGATTGATTGAGTAATACCGTCGCCGCAGATGTGGCTGCGACGAGACAAAGTTACGAAAGAAATCCGTCCGTGGAATTTCTCGTGCTGCCGAAGTTCTCATCCTTGAGGGGTTCGACAAGGCGCCGTCCGTGGCACCGTGGTTTGACGTCAATGCACCGTGTTGCACCGTCAGAGTAACGTGGATGGGAGAGGGGTCAAAAAAATAATTGGGGAGCACCAACATCACTATTTGAGCGATCGATCGGTCAGGGGGAGCACCAACATCACTATTTGAGCAGTCGACTGGTCGTTCGGGTGTACCAACATCACTTTTTGTGCAGTCGACTGGTCGTTCGGGTGTACCAATATCACTTTTTGTGCAGTCGACTGGTCGTTCGGGTGTACCAATATCACTTTTTGAGGATTCGACTGGTCGAGAAAATGACTTGTGAACGCCGGATCGAGGATTCGACTGGTCGAGAAAATGACTTGTGAGCGCCGGTTTGAGCGATCGACCGGTCGAAGAGGTGTGTTGTACTCCGTGACGTGGTGGGTTTGAGGGGTGTGACGTAGAGGGTTGTTGTGAAAGGGGTCGACCCAACTCCCAAGGTCGACCGCGATCGGTAAACCCAACTCCCGAGGTCAATCTCCTGAAACCGATCCCCCTCGTATCCGAGCAAGTTGATTATTGGTGGGTACTTGTCGTATGGTATGCCCCGTGCAAATATCGATCGGTGTTCAACGCGCGTTCGTACATGCGCCGCTGTGCTTCGAAAAAGAGATGATTAGCTCGCTTGAGAGAGATTTATGACCTGGAATGAAAAAGGTGTGGCCGCTGTGTTAGCAGCGGCTTTGATGATGGCAGGAGGTGCCGTTTCGGCAGAGCAGATGCCGGATATGGATCCCATCGAAGAGATCGACGGTGCCGATGCCGCGGAGACAGCGATCGAAGACGCCGAAGATGAGGCGGAAGAAGATCTCGATGACCTCGACGATGATCTCGCCGGGGAAGATGACGACGACGATAAACCCTGGACCATCGGTGGTTCTGCTCGGATGTCCGTGGGACAGGGAACCTTCGCTCAGGTCTCCAACGATACCCAGTGGGCCGGTGAAGTAGACGACGGCAGCGGCGCGTTCAACCGGGTGAGCATGAATTTCGGGCTCAACACCAGTTATCGATGGGAAGACTTCTCGTTTTCGGGAAGCACCAGTGTATCTCAGGGACTGACGGCCGGAGGCTCACCAATCGCGAACGCGCCCTACGAGACTCGGATGGGTAATATCCGCCTCGGGGCCGGTTGGAGTGGATATGAATTTGAGGATCTGGGAATTTCGGTGAGGCCGTCGATCAGCGCGAGCCTTCCCTCCAGCGCTACGTCCCGGGCTCAAACCTTGATTCTGGGAACGTCGGCGTCGGTAGGTCTGTCGAAGACGTTCTTCAATAACCTGACCCTCTCCTATTCACTGGGCGGCTCTCGCTCTTTCTTCCGATACACCTCTCCCGTGCTTCAAACGGAGCGTGTTGGAGAAGAAAACGTCTTGATCCGAATGGACGGTGCAGAGGCTGTGGAGCCGGGACGATTTGCTATCGGTCGAGTCAATACTCCCTGGGGGATGAGCAATAATCTATCCGCCAGCTTTCGACTTGGCAGGGTGGGAGCAAATGTCAGCTATACTTATACGCGACGATGGTCTTACGCCTGGACCGAAGAAGATGATTTCACCTCCGATATCCAGTGCGTCGGGCGATGCGTGGGTGACGGCATGTCCGGGGCGATTGGTCTGAGTTATCGACTCAATGACACCCGCTCGTTGAGCGGTGGGCTGAACACCGGCGGTACCCCGAAGACCGCCGATCAGCAGAGCTTTAACTTCCCGTTCTGGAACTTCAACGGCGCCTCGGCGAATCGTTCTTCCATCGCTCTTGGGTTGAGTGGAAGTTATTGACGGTTAATTGAACAATAAAAAAGCCCGACCGGCATGCGGTCGGGCTTTTTTATTTCTTGTTCTCTATCTTGTTCTCTACCTCAAGGAGTGTCGTTAAGGCCCCAATCATAATCCAGAAACTTGGTGGGAGGGTCGTTGTCGTGGTCCTCAATAAACTGACGGACCTCATCGGTGGTGAAGGGAGCGGCGTATTCGGGGAGGATCGACGCGTGGCCGTGGAAGGAGTCGGTAAGAAAGTCGTCGCTGTACCAGTCCATCACTTTGGGGAGGTAGAGGGTGTCGTTTTCAACGCGCAGAAACTTCTCATCGGACAAGATCGCTTCGGTGCGCTCCCGGAGTTGTTCGTCGATCTTATCACCGGTGAAGGCGAACTCGGCCCGACTCCGAGTCGACGTGGGCCTTCAGGAGTTCCTCGTAGATACCGTGGTCGAAGGATGCATCGCCGTCGTCCCAGC
>SKNI01000404.1 GCA_007120615.1 Myxococcales bacterium
CCAGGGCCGCCACCATATGATCGATGCCCGTGATCGGATGAACAAGACCCGCCCAGAGGCTCAACCCGTGGCTGTGTTCATGTCCCGGATGAGCCCAGAGAAGCGAGGGCATCAATACGCAAAGAAGAAGCAAAAACAATAACAGAAAGCGGCGGTTCATTCGGTATCTCATCGGTTGAGGATCATTCGGGGCACTTCGTAACAGGGGGACGCTTATATTATGACGGTTTGTCCCCGTAAAGGTTGCGAAGCGCGGACGTCCTCGTCCCCGTCCGCGCTTCGGCCATTATTCGCCGTGCCAGACCTCTACCGATTCCCAACCGTCGACCGGGAAATGCTCCAGGCCGAAGACTTTGGTGATCGCTTCCTGGTCATTTTTTGGCCAGATCATAGAGGCATAGCCGTCGGTTACTTTTCTCAAGCCGTAGGCCACGGGGACGTAATCTCCGCTTCCCCCGCCGCCACATCCACCGCAGCCGCCGCATCCCTGATCTTCGGCTTGTTCCTGGATCAGGGTTACCGTCAATAAGATCCAGCCATCACCTGCAACCCAGCGGCCGTCGCCGTTGGCGTTCCAGGTCCCTACGGCTTGATAATTACTGGCATCGACCAGACTCTTTGGGTTGGTAAGGGGTCCTTCACCGGGATCGCGTTTGAGCTTGTAAATCGAAGGCACTGGCGGCGAGTCAGGCCACTTCGAGAGGTCCTGATAGCTATAACCGACCTCGGCCATATAATTCATAACGTCGTCGTATTTTTCGACGTCTCCCCGATCGAGATCTCGGAGTGCCTGCACCATATCTTCGAAAGACCGTTCCTGAATCGTCATCTCTTACCTCGTTACAATGAAAAGAATAAAATTAGCGGAGTGACTCACGTAAAAGCACTTCCGATACGACCCTGCATCAATGTTCGTTTCCAGTCGGCGATGGGAATGGATTCGATACCCACGATGGCGGCCAGATCCGAGAGGTGTTCTTCCCAGATGCTCCAGGCGATTCCCTCAGAGACCTCCCAGACCGCACCGTAAATGACATAGATCAACGCTTCGTCTTCTGTCATAAAAGAGCGCTCCGCCGGGTGCATCAAAAAGCGCATCAGTTTATATCGGCCACCATCGTAGAAATCAACGGATCGATACTCGCCTCCCTGGCCCCGAGTTAGCGCGGGGAAAGAGACCAGCTTTCGAAAGATCTGGCCTTCTTTTTCGGGCAGATCTCGATCTTCTTCCAGATAAACCGTGGGCCAGGGGACGGCGACGGCAGAAACCATCTCCGGAGAATTCAGATCGGAGTAGGAAGCGGCCCGTAGTTCGTCGAAGAAGTCTTCAATCAGGAGCTCACCGGGGCGCAGGCGATCGAGGGCGGCTTTGACCTCTTGCCAGGAGCGAATGGCGAAGGGCCTTTGCGGTTGGGGTTCTCCCACGCCCAGGGCCCGTTGGAAGGGGTGAGCATCTTCTCCCAGACGACTCAAAAATGTACGGGCTTTTTCGGCAACCGGTTCCTCGAAGAAGGTAGCGATGGCGGCGTAGACATTGGCCACCGGTTCATCATCGTAGGCGGCGATTTCGGCCAGGCTCTGCCCCTCTTCAGGAGTGGCGATGGCGTGGAAGATTCGGGAGCTGCAATTGGCGCTGAATTTTTGATGGACCGTGCCTTTGTTGAGCGTCGCCCCCGGCGCCTCGATGATGATATCGGTGACCTCATCGAAGGGAATCGCAGCGGTGGTCAAGGCGGGAACCCCCTGGAAGCCCAGAGATAATTGACCTCTAAAAAGCTCGAGGTGAACGGTCAATCCGGGCTCCTGAACCAGGGGAATCGCCCCGCTTTTGGACGTCTTCGGGCAGTTGTATTTCCAGAGCTTTTTGCTCCGGTCGACCTCCACCACCGCGGTGCCGCGCATCTCTATGCGCAGAGTTTCGACATCTTCTAACTCCAGGTTTAGCCAGAAATCACGGGGCGGGTCTTTGATGCGGCAGTGCGAGATTGGACCCACCGGAAGTTCTTCGACGATCGGGGGAAAGGCGAAGCCCGGGGGCGTTTCGGGGTTCATCGTCACCCGCGAATAAAGTCCGTTGAGCCACTCTACGAGAGGCAGAACACCGGTCATCCAGCGGGGAGACTCGGTGTCGAGAGCGTTCAAAAAATTTGTCTGCCAGAATCCCATCACCGTGGCAAAAGGCATCGACTCTTTTGCGCGAACGATGGCGTGCAAAAAGACTTCTCGGTCTGCGCCGGCCCACAACAGAATATGGCCCAGCCCCGGGCCCCTCGATCCTCGAATGCGGTGGCTTATCCGTCCACTCCAGTCGAGGCGGTCGATGGCAGCGATCAGGCTGTGGCGCTCCGAACCACGGCCGAGAAGACCGTGTTTCTTTGCAATATGCCAGCTCCCTTTAATGCCCAGCAGGTTGGGATCGATGGAGCGAATTTGAAGATAATCGGCCCACTCCTCCGAAGTGAAATATTTTCGCACATCTCGCACCTGAGTGCCGATATAGGGATCGGCGTCGGGGCCGATATGATCGAGGAGCTTTTGCAGGTCGATGGGCTCTTTCATCGGTTCGCCGGGAGCGCCGGGCTCCAGAAGAAACCGTCGCAGGTCGCATCCGTAGCGATGTCCGTCAAAGGCAGTGCCCACGTGGGCCGTCACTCTCAGGGGAAGTCGCAGGAGTTTCTCTACTCTCTCATTGAGCAGGTCGTCTTCCTGTAACGCTTCATCGGACCAGGCAATACGGGCCGCCGTATGGGCCTGCTCCCCCATGGTCGCCAGCCAGCACGACGCGATATGACCGATGTCGCTATCGTTCATCATCCGAGCCAGCGCCGTCGCTCCCTGGGAGCGGTTCTGGACGGCGGTCTGGTAGGCCAGATTCTGGAAGTTGACGGGCTGCTCTGTGGCGTTTTTCAGGACTGAAAAGATCTGCTCGGCGCTCATCAGATTTGTCTTGATATGAGCATGGTAGGACTCGTCTTCGAGCTTTGAGAGAGCCCGAATACAGGCTTCACCGTAGGCTTTTTGTACCCACTGCGGTGCATCATCGGCGATGACAGCGCTCAGTCGACTGAGCTCCAGGGCGCCGATCTTGTCGACCCCGTCTCGAAGGTAGGCGCCTACCGCTTCGATGGTGCCCAGAGCGATGATATTATGCAGGAGTTGCCCGGAGCTGGTTTTGCTCTTCGCCGCGCTCTCTCCCAGGAGCTTCCCTGGTTTTCTGGCAAAGGCAAAGGCCGCCGGGCATCGTGAGACAGCTGAAAAGGGCATTACCAGAGGCAAAAGCTCGCTGGCCTCTTCTTCGACGCAAGCCAGCAGGTCTTCGTAGCAAAGCCTATCATCGACGGGCTCCAAAAAAGGATCGAAGAGACCGGTGAGATAATATAATGCACTTCTGGAAGGTCCGCTCTTCAGCCACTGCGAGAGCACTTCGATGGTCACAGGCCCAGCAATATCTTCGGCACAGACCCGGTCCCAATCGGGCTTGCCCCCGTCTTGAGGTTCACCGCTGCTGGCCACCATCAACGCCCGAAGCATCTCGTCGAAGAGGACATCGCGAAAATCGTGGCGCCTCTTCATAAAGTCAGCCAGACGTTTCTCGTCGATATGTTTCCGCAGAAGATTTCGAGACGCTTTTTTTCGTGCGTTCATTGACTGGCCCGGTCAGGGTTGAAATTCAAAGGCTCCGATGTCCATGAAGTCACCAACTAATCGTGGCTCTCCGGCGAGGTCGATGGGTTCGTCGTCTTCGTCGGTGGGAAATGGGAAGTCGTCGAGCACTCGATTGACGCCGTCATCTACCGCCGGAGAATCCGCATTGCGCGGCTTGTAGGTGGTATTAAATAAGTCCGGACTCTGATTGATCGATCCCTGGGGGCCTTCTCGGACGATGCATTGCGTGAAGGTCGGGACTCCTTCTCCTCGGACCTGTTCCAGGGTATCTCCCCAAATAATGGTATTGATAGCCTCCCAGTTTCGATCCGCTTTGATCCCATCACCACTGTCGTTGGATTGATTATTCATGAGGGTGGAGTTGATCAATATCAGCTGCGACGGAGGATACGCCGGATCGTCCTCGGTTTGGCTGTAAATTCCGCCACCGCCGCCGGTCCTCGCTTCATTGTCGTGAAAGAGTGTGTTGATAAAGCGGGCATCGGAATTCAGGATATGTACTGCTCCACCCAAGGTGGCGCTATTCTTTTCGAATCGACCGTTTCGAACCCTCATATCGGAGCTAAAATCCAACCATTCGGCGCTGATATGAATGGCTCCGCCTTGTTTTGCGGCAGAATTTTCAATGAATTGAACCTCGTCGATCTCCAGGTCAGCATCACGTGTATAGATCGCTCCGCCCCGTCCACGTATCAACTCACCTGGCTCTCCCTCAAGCTCAGCGCTATTGTTCTCAAACGTGCCATCTCGAATCATCAGATTATCGGTAGCGACCACCGATAACGCCCCGCCATTTCCATCGGTGGCGATATTGTCAGTGAAAACGAAAGACTCCAGAAGCAACTCATTATCGCGGAAGTCGATTACTCCCGCTCCCCCTGCAGGGGCGCTATTTGCGTCGAAGCGGACGTCGCGAAAGGTCATGGAGATTACATAGTCGCTATTGCCGTTGAGCGATATGGCACCCCCGGAGAGATCGGCGGTATTATTGAGAAACTCCACATTTATGAATTCAATATCTGAATTTCCGGTGGGCTGAAAATGGAGCCCACCGCCACTGCGATGGGCAAAATTATCTTGAATTAATAGGTCGGAAAACGTGGTCGTTCCGGACTCCACATAAAGGCCACCCCCTGAGCGACCTTGCGAGGTTTGGTTATCGTCTTCGTCTGCGCGACCACGCTGGATGTGAAAACCGCTGAAGATTCCATTATGACCGCGGGGGGCGTTGACGACGGTATAACTGGTATCATTACCGCTGAGAACGGTCTGATTTGCCGTCCAGTCTCGCAGCCCCTTTCCCGATTCAGTGCCGTTAAAGCCGCCATAGATGTGAAGGTTTGGGGTCAGCTCAAAGGAGACATCCCGGTCGCTGGAGTCGGGCAAATAAGTCCCGCTGGCGACCCAGACCTCACAAAAATCGAACTCGTCGTCTTCGGCCACTCGGTCTCTGGCACTCTGGAGACCCTGTTGAAGATCGGAGAATGCCGTCGCCCAGGAGAGCCCTTCCTGGTCGGGAGGAGCGGACTGGTTTACGAAGACCGTGCAAATATCACAATCTCTTCCGGTGAGTCCGTCGTCGCACACACATTCCCCGGATTGACAGGTGGCGTCAGCGCCACAAGAGAGCCCGTCATCGGCGCTGCTCCATTGGTCTTCTCCCACACAGACTTCACAGGAGTTCTCCGGGTGTTCTGCACCATCGTCAATGCAGTCACCCTCGACCAAACAACCCGAGCAATGCTCGGTATCGGCGTCGGGGTCGTCAGTGTCGGGGCCGTCAGTGTCGGGGCCGTCAGCATCCGGGTCGTCAGCATCCGGGTCGTCAGCATCCGGGTCGTCAGCATCGAGCCCACCGGCGTCCGGTTGCTGGTGCCAGGTAATGTCATCGAGGTCTTCAAAGAGGGCAGTACACCCGCCGGTTAAAAAGAGAAGCGCTAGGAGCGCATACCCGGTGCGATACATCATTCGTGAAGTCCGACTGAAGGGGGAGCCATGTTCGAATTCGAATAAAAGTAGCCAAACTCGACCAGCTTCGCAATCGCTTCGGAGAGCCGAAATGTGATCGGATTCAGTCAGTGGGTACAGTTGAAGATTTTCATCATTTGACTCCATATGGGTCACCGAGTCAGGTTGCCGACTTTGCCTCCAGTCGCTCAGCTCGTGGAGAGCCATCCTCGCCGAAGGGCGATTATCCTCTGAACGAGCACAATATTGTGCCAAGCGGAGGGACGCAAAAAGCGATAACATTCCATTGTGGTCGGACTGTTGAATCGCCAACAATTTTCTTATAGTACACCTCGACCGGATGCCTAGGGACAATGGATTGCCGTGAATTTGATGGACCAATTGCTTCGTCGCAACCAGCCCGCCAATCCCCGCTCATCGGGCGAGCGATTGCTGCGAGCTGGCCTGCTGCAACTCATCGTCTTATTGGGAGGGACGCTCGGCTATTATGCGCTCACCGAGGAGTTCAGTCTTCTGGACTGCGCCTATATGACGGTCATCACCGTCACCACCGTGGGGTATGATGAGTCGATTCCCGTCGACCACGACCCCGTGCTCCAGATATTCACCATCTTCCTGGTCATCATCGGAATGGGGGCGGTGCTCTATTTCGTGTCGGTGCTGGCCGCCTTTATGATCGAGGGCGAATTACGAGATCTCTTCAGGAGAAGAAGAATGGATCGTCAGATCGAGAATCTTACAGGTCATTTCATCATCGCCGGCCTCGGTCGTACCGGGCGCAATCTGGCGAAAGATATCATCGAGGGCGGCAACGATTGCGTGGTAATCGATCAGAACCAGGATAAGATCGATGAATTGATCTCGGCCTCCAACAATATAGGAGTCCCTTTTCTGGTAGCCGATGCCACCGATGACGACGTACTCACGCGGGCCGGAATCAAGCGAGCCATGGGCGTAGCCTTTTGCCTGGGTGATGATCGAGAAAACCTCTTTGCTACCATCTCGGCGCACCGACTCAATGAACGTGCGCGCATCGTCACCCGCGGCGATGACCCGCGCTCCGAGGAGAAATTCTTGATGGCCGGGGCCAGCCGAGTCGTCTACATCAACAACCTCGGTGGTCGCCACATGGCGGCGGAGCTGGTCCGGCCCCAGATCACAAATTTTTTATCACTCCTCTTCGCTCATCCCGAGCGCGATCACGATATCGACAAGGTCCACGTCCCCTCCGATAGCCCCTTGATTGGAAAGTCCCTGGAGGAGATCGACCTTCGGCGTCATACCAACGCCTTGATCATCGCCATCATCGATCCCGATGGAGAAAATCACTTCAGCCCCAGTCCCCAGAAGAGGCTCGAGGCTGATGTGGAATTGGTGATTCTGGCCAAGGGTGACGAATTTGAGGCGCTCAAGCGTTTCGTGGAGACCGGTACGTGGTCTTCATAAGTCTTTTTTCCAACACACCCTCTACCCTCCATACCTCTCGATATAGGGGTCGACCTTGAATTTTCGGCGAGTACTCTTGGAGGTCATATACCGGATCTTTCCGAAGACCTCGCGCTCCGGACCCCAGGCTCTGTCGAAGCGGCCCAGCACCCAGAAGATCCCGCTATAGGAGTTCGGATCTCGGCCATCGATGGCGTATTTATTATTGAGTTCCACCATGATCTCCAGGGCCTCCCGAGGGCTCTTCGACCAGTGGAGGATCTTTTTGCCCCAGAGCATTCGCATATAATTGTGGAGCACGCCGGTGGTCACCAATTGCATTTGCGCCGCGTTCCACAACTCGTCGTGGGTGTCAGCCGCCTCGAATTCCTGGAGCGAATAGACCTGGGGACGGGGATCGTCTTCGTGCTCCGAGAGGGTCTTCTTTGCCCAATCGGGAAGCGTCTCAAAGTCGTCATAACCCTCCGGGTCCAGGGCGCAGCGGTTAAACCCGATCTCTCGCCAGGTCAGCAGTTGGTCGACGAAGGCCTCCGGGCCCGGGCTCATTCCCCAGAATCCCTCTCGTTTCGCTCGAAATTCCTCGTCGACATCAGAGGAGTCCCAGTCCTCACGGCCCCTGATGGCATCGAAAATACGGTGGGCGCTGATATGGCCGAAGTGCAGATAGGGCGATAGATGGCTCTCGGCAGCCTCGCTCGGTTTATTTCGTCGATCTTGATACTCATCGAGGTTGATCTCCATGAAATCATTCATACGACTTCGTGCAGCCTCCCAGCCCCCTAAAAACTCCGGGTTTGGCCGAATCTCGTGATTGATGGGAAGGGTGGCCAGTCGATCCTCGTCGGCGGCGAGCCACTGGGAGTCGGCCGGGGGCCAGGAGTCCTGGATTTCTTCGGGGAGTTCTACAGGATCTGCCAGCTTCGTTGCCGAGGCCTCAAGGGGCGACTCTTCGGGCCACTCAAGCGGCTCTCCCCGGGCATCCTCCAAAATCCGATCGTGAAGATAGCGCCGAAAGTCGTAGGCCCTCGAATAGAGCCGGTCCGTATCCCGCATCGGGCGAACGCCGTTGGAGTCGACTGCTTCCAGCATCACCTCCAATCGGGGGGCGGCGGCCTTCAGCATCCGGGGTAAAAAGAAGGCCGGAAAGTCATCGGTCACCACCGCACAGGCCCGCTCGGCCAACGCCTCCAGCAGCCCCGACCCCGGGTGCTCCGGCGTCTCCACAAAGGGGTAATACGTCACCGGCAGCTCCTCAAAGGCGCGCTGATTGTCGGCCATGCCCTGCAAGACAAACGCGTGAAACCGGTCGCAGGCCCACGGATATCCGTGCCGAAGAGCCTCCAGAATCACAAGAGGCCGGTCCAACTCCAGAGCCAGGTTTCGCGCCCGCTGAAGCGAGAAATTATAGGTGGGACGTCGAAACGCGATCATCCAATAAAGGACAAACTCCCCGTCGCTATCGATACCCTTATCATTGAGTGCGCGGCGGCGAATCTCGGGGACCTGATCGGTGATCTGCATGACTTCCTTATCTGCGTCTCGAAGGACTCTCCAATGATAAATGAGCTGCGGGCGACCGTTGCATGCTAGACACGGTGTGGGCCGCGTCCAGCGGAACCCTTCGAATCGGGGAAACGTCACCACTCTCGCCGGTGCTGAACGACGCTGGCTGCGTTGCGCTTCCTCGATGATGCTACGGCATTGGCTGACGGTTTCGGGAAAATGCCTTGCAAAGAAGCTTTTTCGCTTGTAGAAATTAAACACTCTCAGATGTGATGGCTCGTTGAGAGGGGTATATCAATACAAGATTAGAGGCTCATGCCTCTCGTTTTATTGATGGTAATAAGTGTGAATTTGTTGGCTAATTGAAGCTTTATTTGTGCTGTAGGAGCGACTTTCTGCCCCGTTTTCATCGACTGATCTCGTAGAACCCTTTGAGATCGGCCCGTGGTATCGGCCGTCAGGTTTTTCCGCAGACAATCCAAAAGGGGAATATAAATGGCGATCAATCCGACCTATCCAGGTGTCTATGTTCAAGAGATTCCCGGTGGCTCGCGTGCTATTGCCGGGGTGAGCAGTTCGACGGCTCTCTTCATCGGCCAATCGACGCAAGGCCCGCTGGACACACCGATCTTATGCACGAGCTATGAGGACTTCGCGCGGGCCTTCGGAGAAGATCGATCGGCGGGAGACCTGGCGGCCTATGTGCGCCTCTTTTATATGAACGGGGGCTCTCGGTGTTATGTGATGCGCATCGCCCATGAGGCGAAAAACGCCACTGTGGTATTGCAAAATTACGCCGGGGGAAATGCAATCTCCCTGGAGGCGAAGAATGCCGGAGCGTCGGGAAATAGGATTCGAACAACCGTACATTACGCCGGGAAGAAACCGGGCTCTACCTTTCATCTCACACTCTTCGAGTGGCGCCCCACAGGAGACGGCGGCGAGGAAGTCTCGAAGACCG
>SKNI01000207.1 GCA_007120615.1 Myxococcales bacterium
GATGGCATCTCCGGAGCGATTGATGGCGGAGATATAATACTCGATCTGGGTGGTTCGAACCTGATCCGACGGCAGGGTATAGGCGAAGTTGATGGCATCGGTGGGGAGCATCTCTTCCTGGACGAACTCGTCGTCACCGAAGCGGCGGTGGTAGATATAGACCCGGAACACGGGAAGATTCTCGGGGATTTGAGCCTCGAAGACGACTGATTGCCCGGTGCGAGTTCGTCGCACGGGTTCGTGGACCATATCTTCGAGGTCATCGTCATCGGTTGCGGCAACGGCGTCGTCCTCGAAGGGAGGAGGGTTGGCCTTTCTGCGGGCCTCGGTCATCAGGTCGTTGATCGCCGGGGTACGATAATGGGCGTGGATCTCGACGTCGGGATAGTTTTCGACGGCCTGAACGAAGGCGTCCTGAGCCAGGCTCTCATCTTGAGAGGCGTGGCGCACAATCCCGAGGAGGATATAGAGTTGGGCAGCCGTATTGCTTCGTATGCCCTCGCGCTCCACCAGATCGATACCTTCTCGAAGCAGGGCTTCGGCCTCGTCGAAGAGGAGCATGTCGTATTCCTCCTGGGCTTCTTCGAGGAGGCTGGAGATACGACTCTCCGTGTTCTGAGCCGCAGCCGAGCCGGGCAACGCTACCATCGTTGCCACAACCCCCATAAAGAGGAGGATGCTCAGCACGGTGGAGAGAAGCGAGAGATTATGTCGATGATTTAACATGATGCGTACCGGTGCAGCGGCGCCCCCGTCCAAAAAGCCGAGGGAGTCCATCAGCGGCTGGTGATATGGATTTCGACGCGGCGATTATTCGCCCGGCCTTCTTCGGTGGCGTTGTCGTCGATGGGACGGTCGAAAGAGTAGCCTTGAGACTCCATTCGCATGGGGTCGACTCCGCGTTCGATGAGGAATTCGCGAACACTGGCCGCGCGACTATCGCTGAGGCGCAGGTTGTAGGCGTGACTTCCTCGAGAGTCAGTATGTCCCTCGACGCGAATGGTAATATTGGGGTTCTCTTCCAGAATCTCAGCTACCTGGTTGAGCAGGGGATAACTCTGAGGAAGAATGACCGCTTCCGCCGTTTCAAAGAAGACCTGCTGGTTGAGTTGGATCTGGTCTCCGACGACTTCGGCGAGGCGATCGCCGGTGTCTTCTACGGGGCAACCGGCGTTGGAAGCGGGTCCCGGTTCAAAGGGACATTCGTCGAGAATATTGGGGACGCCGTCGTTGTCCACATCGGGATCGGGGCATCCGGTTTCGTCTCTAAATCCGATATATTCGACCGCCTCATAGGGGCAGGAGTCGTTGATGTTGAGGATGCCGTCGCCATCGACGTCGAGCATGGGGCAGCCGTCGATTCCGGAGAAACCATCGACATCGGCGGGGATGCTGGGGCAATGATCTTCGATATTGGGGACACCGTCGCCGTCGATATCGTAGTTGGGACACCCCGTTCGTTCCTGCTCGGGATCGCCGATAAAGACGATGGGTTCGTAGGGACATTCGGTTTTGTGATCGGGGATGCCGTCACCGGAGGAGTCCCACATAAAGTCAACGGGGTCGACGTCCACCTGAGCACCCTCGGCAACGGCCGTATCCAGGGCGCGGTCGCGGAGCTCGCATTCTTCAAATTGAGAGAGCGCTCGGGCGGCCCGGGCGTTTTCTTCGGCGATTCTCAGATGGTGATTGGCCCGCCGACTGTCGCCTTTTTTCAGCTCGTAAAGGCCGAATTCCACATGAGCCTGGGCCGTGGCCAACTCTCGAGGAGCGCAACGATAGGCGCGGTCTTCTACGGATTTATTCATCGCCTGAATCTCCTCCGCCTGGCCCTGCAGACGAGGGCCGGTGGAGCAAGCCGAGGCGCTGAGCAACAAAAACCCTGCCGTTGTGGCCAGGATAAGAGGGCGAAGAGGTGTGGTGTAGGAGAACATCGAAAACGACCTCATTAAATCTCAAGAGTCTCGGGCCTTCGTAGCTCCCGAGAGAGAGCAAAAAACTGTCTAATTATCGAGCCCATCGTCGAGTCCATCGTCGAAGGGGTCGAGTTCGTCTTCGCTCAATGCTTTGATATCATCGGGATGAGCATTGCGTCCCAACACGGGATGTCCCTGCCAGGGGGCTTCCCGGGTATTGTCGAGAGCAGCTTCGGCGGCGCGACGGGCCTCCACGGCGTAGTCGCGGGATGCCTCGAAGTTGGAATATCCCCACTCCTGCTTGGCTTTGTAGAGATAGTGTTTGGCCCGATAATACTCGTACGGGGAGTGTTCCATGGCGTCATTGACGCGAGCACGCTCCATGGCAACTTCGGCGTTGCTGATGCGCTGAGTAGACTGAACGGGGCCGCATCCAATCAAGAGGGCCGCGGCCACCAGGGCCAATGCCAGACTCACCCGGGACACCCGTATTGAAATGGGCTCTGATATACTTGCGTTATTCATGGCGTAATACATCGTCCTGAGGATTAAGGGAACTTCTCATCGAGTACCAGAGGGCTCGAATCGGTGTCAAGCAAGGGGTGAACCGAAGCCCCGGGGTTGGAGGGCTTAAGAGCCCGTTAAACCGGGGCGGCGTCACCCTTCGGGGAGGGTAAGAGAGATCGCGGTGGCGGTAAATTCGAAGGTGTCCTGTTCGCCCTCGACCTGTTCGGGTTCTTCGCCGGTGTGCTCGGCGACGTCTTCGGCATAATGTTGTGCCATCTCTTCTGAGATGGTGGTGCGAGCCAGGGTGCCTTCGACGATAGCCTCGGCGCCTTCGGTGTTTCGAGAAACGAAGAAGCCGTAGTCTTTCATGCGGACACGCACCGGGACGTCCACCTCTTCGGTGGCCAGGGTGAACCAGCACCCTTTCTTCTGACAGACCTGATGGATCTGGGCGCTGACTTTGACGGCCTCGTCGGTCTCAAACTCTTCTTGGCCGCCGTAGGTGGCCAGCAGGGAGGCCAGGTCGACGGGATCATCTTCGATGGCAAAAGGGGCTCCGAAGTGGCGGCTTTGACCGGGGTTGAGATCTTCGGCCAACTCCTCTTCGCCTTCGTGACCGTGGGAGTCGTCGACTTCTTCGGACTCCTCGGCTTCGGCTATCTCTTCGGTCGGCTCGGGAGTGGCTTCTTCTTCGGGGGGCGACTCGCAGCCGGTGAGCACAAAGAGAAGGGCAACGGTCAGGGTGATGATACGCATATTCTGCTCCACAAATCAGGGGTAAGAAATTCAACTAATTCGACGGTGAGGTTATCACGATTGGTGGGGAGTGCAAAAGGATCCTCGGCAGGAGTGCCGACGAAATCCCGGCGATCGTTAGTCTTTCTGAAGGGACTTGCTCAAGTGCTTGATATCCCAGGCGCTCTTATCGCTGGTCTCCAGGGCCGCGACCTCTTCTGCAGGGATGCCGAGGATGGATTGGAGAAAGTCGGGGCGGGCTTCGGGGTGGGGTTCTACGACCACGTCAAAACGACCGTTGTCGAAGGGGAGCCCGGGGGCGTTTTGTTGCTTGATAATGCGCTCTCGTTTGCCCTGGTTGTCGAATTGCAGGGCCCGGTGGATGCAGTAGGGGTTGTTGCCCGGTTTTCCCATCAGGCAATGGGCAGTCCAGGTGCAGCCGCCCAGGCAGTGGTCTCCGTAGTAGCAGTCTTTGCAATAGCCCCAGAGATCGTCACGCGTTCTTTTGCCGATCGATGTGAGTTGTTCGGCGTGAGCGACGGCGTCGGCGATGGTCATGTCTCGGATATTTCCCCCGCAGTACTCGGAAGAGGGAAGAGAGGGACAACCTTTAATTTTGCCGTCGGCCTCAAGGCCCAGGACCCAGGCTCCGGCCTGGCACCCACCCCAGACGGCACCGTCTTTGCCGCCGGGTCTCAATAGATGCTCATACGGTCCAAAGTAGCCGACGTTATTTCCGGGCTGCAGTTCAACACCGTTGGGCTCCAGACGGGTCTGTTTTAGCCACACCAGCATCGGGAAGAGGTCCAGCAGGTCGTAGGGTTGGAGCAGGAGCTCCGGTCGATCGGCGGCACGCCCCATGGGAACGGTGATCTGGAGCTGCCAGGCGTCGCTACCGATCTCCACCAGGAGGTTGGCCAGAGCCGGGAGTTCGGGCATAGAGAGGCGGTTGACCTGAGAGTTTGTGCCCAGGCGAATCGGGGTCTGCGCCACGCGCCGGGCGGCGTCGGTGGCAGCTTTCCATGCTCCTTTTGAGCCGCGCAACACGTCGTGGGTTTGCTCCAGCCCGTCAATGGAGATGGAGATGGTTTTCATTCCGGCATCGACGGCCCGCTGAAGGCGATGATCGGTGAGGTTTCGGGCTCCCGTGGTCATCCCGCAACGCATTCCCCGGCGGGTGATTTCAGAGGCGATGACGTCCCAGTCCTCCCGCATATAGGCCTCGCCGCCGATGAGGGTGACCTCACGCACGCCGAGGTCGTCGAGTTGTTCTACGACCTCCAGGCATTGGTCGGTGCTCAGCTCATCAGGCCGAGCGGTGCCTGCGCGAGAGCCGCAATGTCCGCAGCCCAGATCGCAGGCGAGGGTGATCTCCCAGACGCAGTAGATCGGGTGGGGATCTTCGGTGTAGTCGATGGTTCTGGCCCGAGATCCGTAGACTTTCTCAGGTGTCTTTGACGATGACATGGATCTTCCCGGCTACGGACAAATAATTATTCGCCGGCATCTTCGCCGAGGTCTTCCTCGTGGACGTCACCGGTATCTCCGGCGTCTCCGGCATCACCGGCGTCTCCGGCGTCTCCAGCGTCTCCGGCATCGTTTCCGGCGTCTTCATCGCCTTCGCCGTCGTATTCGCCGTCGTATTCGCCGTCGTATTCGCCGTCGTAATGCGGGCTTCCATACTCGACATTGATGTCTTCGTAGGGCGTGCAGGCGGCTCCGAGCATGGTCGCGCCCACAAAGGAGGCAGCCATGACGCCGCGCTTTAGTCCGCTGGGGATGGCGCTAGCAGTCGGGGAAGTCCCGGCTATTTCGTCCGGCGAGAAATTAGTTTCGCAGAAGGGACATATTACATTGAGGTGGCCCGCGCAGTGACGAACGTAGCAGACACATTCGGGACACATCGTCATATCAATGGAGCAGGTATTTTTTGCCATTGGAGCCTCGTAACGCGATGCCAGAAGAGGGTTGTCGTTGATTCCAGTGGAAAGTACCGAGATTGACCTCCAAAGTCCAACCCTTCGTAGGGGGGCAGCCGAAGCCCGGACGAGGATCTACGTGATCCGAACACGACTGGCATGGATCACATCATACTGATCGCCGTTTGCGCTTGTCTGGTTTTGGTGGTGCTTTATACTCCGGCGGGACGAAGAGGAACCGAAGAAGAGAGATGAGGACGTGGAAGAAGAAATTCGACAGCTATGCGGAGAGCGGGGTCTGACGGTGGATCGCGTGGAACGGCGAGGGGTGGTGTTGGTGATTTATCCCAAAGAGGGAAGCTCGCTGCCGACGGTTGAGACGTTAAATGAGATTGCAGAAGCCGTAGATGTCGAGGGCGTTCGCTACACCACACTTGGACTCGATAAAGGACAGGGACTCATCGAGGGACAGAATGGATAGCCAGCAAGAGCTCGGGGAGATGACTCGGCAGAAGATGGAGGCAATCCTCGACGAGATGCGGGAGTTGGGGTCACTGGTGGTAGCATTTAGCGGAGGAGTCGATTCCAGTCTGGTCGCCGCTCTCGGAGTGCGGGCCCTGGGATCGAAGGTGCGGGCGGTGACCGCGGTCAGTGAGACCCTCGCCGGCAGGGAGTTGGAGGAAGCAAAAGAGGTGGCCGAAGAGATCGGAATTGCCCATGAGCTTATCGAGTTCAGCGAGCTCGACGACGATCGGTTTCGGGAGAATACGCCGTCGCGATGCTTTTTTTGTCAGTCCATGCGCTTTGATGAGATCCAGAAGATCGCCCAGAAGGTCGATGGGGCGGTGGTAGCTTCCGGAACCAACGCTTCCGACGAGGGCGATCATCGTCCCGGTCTGGAGGCGATGCGGCAGCGACGGATCTATCAACCGCTTCTGGAGCACGGGGTCACCAAGGGAGAGGTTCGTCAGATGGCCCGTCTGGTGGGGTTATCGGTGTGGGACAAGCCGGCGATGGCCTGTCTGTCGTCGAGGATCCCCCACGGTCTGGAGGTCACTAAGAAACGACTGCAGCGCATCGAGCGGGCAGAAGATGGTCTCCATGAGCTCGGGTTTCGACAATTTCGGGTTCGAGCCCACGGAGAGTTGGCTCGAATTGAGATCGACGGCGACGAGATGGAAGAAGCTCTCCACCCGGAGACTCTTGTGCGATTGAGAGAGCTCGTAGAAGAGGCGGGGTTTGAGCACGTAACCCTGGATATGTCGGGATTTCGGTCGGGAAGTCTCAATCCTGAGAAAAAAGGCGGTAATTGGTGAGCGATGTATTGCGAGACCTTCTGCGGGCATTTCGCGCAGGAGAGGTACAAGAAGAGGAAGTGCTCCAGAAGATTTCTCAACAGCCGTTTGAGGAGCATTTGATCGGGCGCTTTGACCACCTTCGAGAGGCCCGGACGGGGATCCCGGAGGCGATCTATTCGGAGGGTAAAGATCCGGCGGCAGTGGCGGCGATTTTTGATCAATATATGGCCAGGGGAGAGATGTTGATGGCCACCCGGGTCACCTCGGAGATTCTCGATGGACTCGGCGATCGCCTCGACGAGCTGATTCACTACGAAGACGCCCGCATCGTGACCACCAGAGAACCGGATCTGGTGGAGGGCCGGTCTTCGGTTCTTGTGATCAGCGCAGGGTCTTCGGATCGAAAGGTGGCAGAGGAGGTCGCAGTGACCAGTCGGCTGCTGGGAAATCCCACGGAGCGACTCTTCGATGTCGGCGTCGCGGGGCTCAACCGACTGGTGGTGGAGCTGGGGCGGATGAAGCGGGCGGGAATTCTGGTGGTGGTCGCCGGGATGGACGGGGCCCTTCCCAGCGTGGTGGGCGGGCTCGCCAGTCAGCCGGTGATAAGCGTCCCTACCAGCGTGGGATACGGCGCCAGCTTCGGCGGGATCGCGCCTCTTTTGACCATGCTCAACGCCTGCTCCCCGGGGACGGCGGTGATGAATATCGACAACGGCTTCGGAGCGGCGGTATTGGCCACCAAGATCAATCAATTCGGTCGTCGAATGGTCGAAGCACAGGGTGAGTTGGATAAAGGAGAGTCCAATGAATAAGCGCCATATTCACATCGATCTGGTCGGCGGGCTCGCCGGCGATATGTTTCTGGCCGCCGCCATCGACGCCGGACTGGTCGAGCCGCATGAGGCTCAGGAGGTGTTGCAAAAGGTCGGGCTCGGGCCGGTGGAGGTGATCATAGAGCGAGTCGTTCGGGGTGCGATCGAGGGAACCCATATTCGCTTTGAAGGGTGGGATGAGAGTAAAAACGCCGATCACCGCCATCTGTCGACGATCCGAACGATGTTGGGCGAAAGCGACCTCGATGAAGGGGTGCGAGAGCGAGCCCTGGAGATGTTCGATATTCTGGGGCGGGCGGAGTCCGAGGTTCACGGGATCCCCATGGAGCGGGTTCACTTTCACGAGGTGGGAGCGGTGGATTCGATCCTCGATTTCGTAGCCGCCGCCTGGATCATCGAGAAAGTCCAGGCTACCTGGTCGATGGGGGAGATCCCGGTGGGAACGGGCACGATCGAGACCGCCCACGGAACGATTCCGGTTCCGGCGCCGGCGACGGCTCGAGTCCTGGAGGGCCAGAAGGTTGTGTATCGGGATGTGGAAAACGAGTTCGTAACTCCCACGGGAGCGACGATTCTGGCGACCGTGGCCGATCTGATCGGACCTCGGCGGGGCAGGATCGCGACCAGCGGGTTTGGCTGCGGCACCCGCGAGGTGGAGGGGATCTCCAATGTGGTTCGTCTGGTGGTCCTGGCCCAGGATGAGCAGAAGACCGGAGCGGAGCGCGACGAGGTGATTCGGCTGGTATGCGAGATCGATGACCAATCCCCGGAGATTCTGGCCTATGCGGGGCAAAAGCTGATGGATCTCGGGGCCCTGGACGTGGTTCGGGAGGCGGTGCAGATGAAGAAGGGTCGCCTTGGCACCCGGCTCAATGTGTTGTGCGCGGCGGAGAAAGAAGAGGAATTGGTGGAGGCGATCTTCTCCGAGACCACCACCCTGGGGATTCGTCGCGAGAAGCTGGAGCGGTGGACGTTGCGCCGCTCCACGCGTAGAGTAGAGACGTCGTTTGGATCAGTCGGGGTGAAAATCGCCTGGTGGAAGGGGGAAGTTCTCAAAATTAGCCCGGAGTTTGAGGATTGCGCGGCGCTGGCCACAGAAGCGAACGTACCGGTACGAGCGGTGTTTGAAGCGGCGCGAAGGGTGGCTGAATCCCAGAAAAATTGAGTTTGCTGAGCAAGAGCGGATCTGATGGTTGAAAAAATTCACGGTTATATCGTCGACCACGATAATCGATGGTCGTTTATCATCGCCTATATCTCGCTGGCGGTGATTCTGGCGATCGTGATCAACCTGTTCTGGCTGGCCATGGTAGTGGCGGTACACGGGCTCTTTGAGTGGATCACCCACCGGCAGTATATTCGCGATAAGATCGGGATCGTGATGCGGGTGTTGTGTGGGTTGAAGCTCGATCTGGGGCTGATCCTCTTCGGGCTGGCGCTGGAGGTCTATATCGAGATGGTCCTGGGATTGGTAGGGCTTGGCGCGGCAGCACGAGCGGGAGCTCAGACCGGTGGTCGATTCGTGGCCCTGCAGAATGTGCTGCGAGGTACGCTTCTCTCGGTGGATGACGCCGCTCAGGTGGTTCGAATGGTGGGAGCCAGAGGAGACGAGGAAACCGACGGAGAGCTCGAAGAGTCGGAAGAGGACGAAGAGGTGGAAATCGACTACGCCCAAAACCTCGTCGACACCGGTGGGCGAATGGGCCCCTGGGTCCAAAAGTATGCTCTGGGAGATAAGATCTCGATCGGTTTCGGGCTGCTCTGTCTGGGGTTGATTTTGGCCGGGCCGTGGCTGACGAGTCACGATTGGTCGTCGATCGTGGTGGCCATCTCGGAGGAGATGCAGCCCTGGCCGTGGTAGGAGAAGAAAAGCGCTTTTGGCTCGATGCGCACGGGGACGCTCGTTTTCGAGGCCGAAGTGTAACAAGATAGCGACATTTTGGGCTCCTATTTGAATCCCGATGGACCCCGTGGTAGACATCTTGCCCAAGTCAGGTGGCCCGACTGATGAATCTACGGCGGTAGTTGTGGATTTGGAAGTTGGTCCGTGAAGGCGACCGATTAAGAGCTGCTTAGCAGCGCATTGGACCAAAGACGAGAGCAGTCTTTTTAGTGACGATCTTTAGAGGCAGGATGGAGACGATGACGACGCGAAAAATTTTGGTGGCATTGATCAGTTGTCTGGCCCTCGCCGCTGCGCCGATGATGGGTTGCGGAGCCGACGATCCGTCGGTGAATAATCAGACCGGAGATGGTGATGCCGACGGAGAC
>SKNI01000140.1 GCA_007120615.1 Myxococcales bacterium
CGTGGGCTCGCTCATAATCGAGGTACTCGATAAGAATGGAGCCCAGATTCAGACGGCTCTCCAGGTAATTACCATCGGCACTGACGGCTCGACTGAACGCCGCCACCGCTGAGGGCACGTTGTTTTCCTGCATATAGACCAGGCCCAGATTATTGAGAGCATCTACGTGATGCTCATCCTGCTCCAGCGCCCGCCCCAGGACGTATTTTGCCAGCGAAACGTTCTGGCGCTCCATATAAATCAGGCCCAGGGTATTGAGAGCGCCCACGTCGTTATTGTCTTCTCGCAGAATCTCTTCGACATACCGCATCGCCTCTTCTTCATCTCCCTGGCGAAGAGCGATGACGGCCATATTATTTTTGGCGACCAGATTGTCGGGCTCCCGACTGATGACTTCGTTGAACAGACGCTGGGCGTTTTCGTACTCTTCGGCTTCGGCGTAGGCTTTTGCCATGGCCACCGTATAGTCGAAGACGTCGGGATCGAGTTCTCGAGCCTTCTGAATATGCACCACTGCGTCTTCCGGTCGCTCCATATCGCTGTAGAGGAGCCCCAGGTTAAAGTGGGCTTCGGCGAAGGTAGGCTCCATCTCCACGACCCGCTCCAAGATCTCAGCGGCCCCGGAGAAATCACTTCCCATCAACGAAACCGCCTCTTCAAAGCCTTCCAGGGCTTCAATGGAGAGACCGGTTTGCTCCGAGATCACCTCCATTTGAGTGGGCTCGGGAACGACCGGATCTTCTTCCACCACCTGAGTCGAGCTGCAGGCGGTGACCAATACCAGAAGTGCTCCCACGAAACCGCTACGCACCGATGCCGATTTGATATTCATTGCGTCTTCCTTGTTCTTCTTTAACTTCACTAATGTTCGCAACAGGGTACGCCCTCTTAGCTGCCAGCGGCTTCGGCCTGTCCGGCACCTTCACCATCGGTTTCGGGGTCGGCATCGGGATCGATCTCAGGCTCCGGCGGAGGTCGCAAGCGATCCCACCGTGGTGTTCCGCGCTCCAGGACCACTCCCATATCGGTTACCGGAGCCGGCGAGAAAAACTCGGCGCGGTTATGCTCCACGTTCACGCCGTCCTGAGAGGTGATGGGGAATGCTTCCCCTTCCAGATCGCTGATCTCTGCTGCCGATCGGCTACTCCACTCATTATACGCCTGGTACTCAAGAGCCAATCGCAGCGCGTTATTAAACGCTGCCAGGGCCTGCTCCTGCAGGGGAAACGCGAGGTCCTCCACGGAGAGTTCGTATTGAAATTCCTGATCCGGGGTCAGCCCCTCGGGCATCGGAAGGTTGAAGAGAGCTTCGGCGAAATCCTGATAACTCTGTCCAATTCGGAAGGATGCTGCGGCAACCCAGAGGGGACTGCCCATGCTGATGATCTGGCGATATCGCTGCTCCGCATCCTGCTGATACTCAGCTTTTTCTTCTGCCGTGGCTCGAAGACGATCCACCGGAAATGACAGGGTGACTTCTTTGAATTTATTGAAGATCACTTCCGCCTGATGGAATCGAGCCTGAGCGGCCTGATGACGAAGCGTTCGTTTCTGATCTTCGTCCTCCAGACCTTCCCACAATTCAACGGTAGTGGTGAAGTGCTCATCGGAGATCTCTTCCCAACCGCTGGGTTGCATACGCTCTGCCAGAAGTCCCAACTCCAGGTGAATCTCGACCTGCTCACCGAGATCTACGTCCTCTTTCTGGAGATAGGCCCGGAAACGGCGATCGGCGCCGGCCCAGTCTTCCCGTTCTTTTTCAAGGAAGGCCAGATGCAACTCCACTTCATCGAGATTGTCGATCTCTTCGCCAAAGAAGTTGAGATAATCCTCATAGGTGCTGATTGCCTGATCCCATTCCTCCATGGCCTCCCGAAGGACGGCGGCATTGAATACGGAGTCAGCAGCGTTCTCATTTTCTCGGTACGACTCTTCACCGAGTCGCTCAAAGAAGCCTGCGGCGCGAGCAAAGTCGGCGCGAGCTTCGTAGATCAGACCCATGACATACAGGGATTCCGGAGCCTGGGGAGAATCGGGGTAGTCCGCTACGACCTGAGCGTAGATATCGACGGAGCGATTGACCTCGCCGCCACGCTCAAAGATAGCGGCGGCGTTGAAGAGCGCGCCCGGCGCAAATTCGGAATCCGGGAACTCCGCTGCCAGTCGCAACAGATTCTCGGAAGCCTCGTCGAACTTCTCGGCGTCCATCAGATTGATGGAGCTCTCGTTGATCGAGTAGGCGATAGCCGAGGTGAGCGAATCTCTCGGAGTCACATCGAAGATTTCGTTTTCCAGAAGGTGTCGAGCCCAGCGCTCCACTTCATCCCAGCGCTCCAATCGATAATTGGACTCCAACAGCGAGTTACCGGCAAAGCTGGCATAACGATGCTGAGGAGCGTTGGTGATGATGCTCTCGTAGCGAGGAATACTATTATCGTAATGCCCTCGGCTTCGATAAACTTCTGCCGCCACATAATCAACGGTGGGAGTGATATCATCCTCCGGATACATATCGGAGAATTGATCACTTGCGGTCACAAAACCCAACTCGTATTGCAAAAGATCGGTACGCTCGATGGGAGGAGTTTCTCCGTCGTCATCGGTCATCTCGTCGATGCTCTGGGTGGTCATCTCCGGATCATCGCCCGCCCGCTCCGCCATGTCGACGAGAATGCTCTCGGGGTGATTGGTACGAACCAATTCATTATAAGAGACCACTACGTTATAGGCGGAGTCTCGAACCAGAGCTTTGACTTCGTCTTCAGCAGCACCGGAAGGAACGTTGTCATTATTATAGAGGTCGACAACGAGCTGGTATTGACGAGCGGCGTCTTCGTATCTCTCCAGACTGTGAAGATAAATCTCACCCAAAAAGAAGGTCATATCGAAAGAAGCGGCGTGGTCCGGGAACCAGTCGATGAATTGCTGGTAATAATTGGCTGCCGTGACGTAGCTGTCTTGATTATCCTGTCGCTGAGCGTCGCGGTGATAATGATTTGCCAGTCGCGCCAGGTTCCCTTCCACGAAGAGTTCGGCGTTGTTGATGGCGTTGGCTTCTTCCGAGTTATGCGACCGCCAGGTGCTGGTCTCGTGGAGATAAGCGACGTATGTATTTACGCGCTCTTCATACTCATCAAAATTGGTCTCTCGGAGGGGTCGAACGATAGCGTCCATCCAATCCGGTACGTTGGCGTGGTTGGGACGCTCATTCATAAACCAGTCATAAACGGCGATGGCTTCGGCGTCCTGCCCCTGAATCTCGAGATAACCAGCCATTCGGTCGAGCTGGCTGTAGGCGTAGTCGATATCCCTCATTTCGGTGAAATAATCGCGGGCCTCGATCCAACCGCCGGGCAGCTCTGCCAGGGCGAGCAAGAGATCATTTGCGGCCTGATTCTCTAGGAAGCTCCAGGCGGCGCTGTCAGCGGCCTCGATGACCTGCTTGAAACGGTCGGCGCTTTCGCGATGTTCACCCATATTGAAATGGGTCCAGCCGAGCTTGTAGACGGCGTATTCGAAGTTTCGATAGTTCTCGTGTTCCAGAACTTTTTCGTAATTATCCTTGGCAGCGCCGGTCATTTGCTCGTCAAAGAAAAATTCCCCGAGGGCCAAATAGGCGTCCGCGAGGTAACGAGAGTTGGGATAATTGTTGACCAGTCGCTGCAGATAACCGACGGCCTGGGCGCCTTCGCCGGCGTCGAGAAGTCCACTTCCCAGACGGAAGATGACTTCATCGAGGCGTTGATAGTCGGGGAATTCCTGGAGGACTGATTCGTAGAGTCTTTGAGGCTCGGCATATTGCGGCTGGGGCTCGGCGCATTCGCTCTCGTCGATGGTCTCCGCATAGACAGCGTCCATACAAGCGTTAAATTCGGAGCGCTCTCGGACGTATTCCATATTGCGAAGTTCCCACAGGAGTTCCGCTTTCTGAAACATCCAGTTGGGTCGCTGGGCGTCGTAAGGTTGGCTCTCGATGAGCTGGCGAAAGCGGTCGATCTGGCTTTCGTAGCGCCCTTCTAACTCGCGCTTCAAGGCCTCTAACTCATCGGGAGACCGATCGTCGACCTCGTAGTCATCAAGGGTCACTCGAGACTCGGCGTCGAGGTCGGTCTCTACCTGACGCTCGGTCTCCTCTTCCGCCTGGGCATCCAGACGTTCCGAGGCGGCATCCAGAATATCATCGGTGGTCGCCCGCTGAGTATCCCGAACATCCTGAGCCATCGCTGCGGCCGGAACCATTATTAGTCCCAGCGCGAGCGCTGCGATCGAAGTCTTTATCAATTCGGATTTTTTCATTGTTCAATACACTCCGTTCGCATTCGACTACGATAACTGGCGACCTCATCCAACCAATACTCCCCTTCGAAGGGCCAGGGCTGCCAATCATCGGCCACAACCATCAAGGTCGTGCCGGCATCCACAGCTTCTTGGGGCTGGTAGTCGGGGTTCTGTAATTCCTGTCTGGACTGCTCGATCTCCTCACTGGCGATGTCGATCTCAATCTGCATCGCCCGGGATACCCATTGCTCCAATTCCTGATCTACTGCAGTCAAACGCTGCTGTACTACAATGCCACCTTCCTCGATATTCATTTCCAACTGCTCTTCGACTCGCTCCAGAACTTCCTCTCCAAACTCCCCCAGGGCGTCGATATTTGCCGCAAGTGAGTCACGCTCGGACTCCAGGGATCGAATGATCTGGTGGATATTATAAAACGAGATGCTCTCCAAAACGGCGTTGGTAAAGAGCCGGGGCAATTCCGGATTGCTTCCGTTTTCGTAGGCCGAATTCATCATCTCCCAATAGGCCGCGGGCTCGAAGGTTTCTTCTAAATAGGTCTGAAGGACCGGCCGCTGGTCGAGGTATTGAGATTGGAACTCCGCCAGAGCTCGCTGACTCTTGGGGAATTTGCACAGGTTCAGATATACCGTGGCTTCCAGAATATATAACTCCGGATAATACCGCTGGGCATAGTAGGGACTGTGCAAGGAGTGGAAGGCTCCCAGAGCACGCTCGAAGTCATTTTTCATGAAATAACTCCAGGCGGACTCAAAGACGGCGTCGGCGTGACGGGCCGATTCCGAGGGAATTTGCTGGTAATAATAGAGAGCGACGTCAAAGAAGCCGACCTCAAAGAAGGTCCGGGCGAGAGCCAGATAACCGAGCTGCAAAATATCTTCGTTTCCACCGGGGGCCGCTTCGGCAGCGAGAATTGCGCCCTCGAAGTTTCTCAGCGCACCGGGGATGTCGTTGACCGCCGAATCCAGACGAGCCACCCCTGCAAGATAGCGAGCTTCCGGATATTGAGAGGCGTTCTCCGGAATCTTGTCCAAATATTCCAGGGCCAGCTCCATTCGACGATAGTCGAAGAAGAATTTGCCCATATAGTAGTTGAATTCGTTCTGGAAGGTCTCGCTCTTATTTCCAATGTGGAATTGGGTCAATTCTTCGAGAAGCGGGGGCTGGTAGTTGATATTGCGCGTCAGTCGCTGAAGCATTCGGAAGGATTCGTCAAAATGCTGTCGGTCGGCCCCTTGCATCAGGACTTCCAACAGCGGCGTCGTGGCTCCGGAGTAGATCCCTTCCTGCACCAGCGCCCGAGCCAGACCGAAGGTGGCCTCGTACCACTCATCGGATCCGTATTCCGGGTTGAAAGCCAGAAACTCAAGATAGATTCGCGCTCCGGCCATATTATTGTTGCTGTCGAGGTGACTTCGAGCCTGAGGCAACTGCGATGCTGCGCGGCCCAATTCCTGGGCGCGGGCTGCATCCTGCTCCTCCTGCTCACGCAATTCTTCAGCGCGGCGTCGAATTTCTTCTTCCCGCTCCGCTTCCAGACGCTCGCGCTCTAAGCGCTCTTCTTCGGACTCATCAACCTCCGCCGGAGCGGGGGCGAGTTCGTCGAAGTCGGCGTCGAGTTCGTCATCGTCAAAATCATCTTCAACGGCAGCAGAGCTCACATAGCCTCGACGACGCAGGTGATTGATGACGTCCTCGCTCACCCCTTGCTCCCGAAGGCCTTCGACGTCTTCGTCATCGAGGCTCAACTCGTCGCCGGCGGAATCGATGGCTCCCATGATCGCTCGATCATCGAGTCCCATCTGGGTCATCTGTACGATCTGATTTTTATCCAGCGCCAGTGCCACCGCGGCGGGAAGTCCCACCAGGGCCAGGCAGAATATAGCGAGGATCAATCGTGGGCCGATGTTCTTCTTTCTTGGTCTCATGGCTTCATTTTCCTGCATGCGCGTCATCAATCTGTCTAATCCTTCAAGATCGCCTGCGACGACCATCGATTTTGCTCGCCGATCCCTCAAAAGAGGTAACTGGCTCCCAGGAGAAACTCCATCGGAAAGTTCAACTGCTGAACAAAGCTCCCGGCATTGGTGGGAACCTCGGCGCCTCGGTAGAGATAACCTCGACCGTCTAACCGAATGACGATATTTCTATCGACATAAAAGTGGGCTCCCGCTGCGAAGACGACCTCCGGGGTGATCGTGTTGCTCGAACTATTTCGGTCTGGAGCCGGCCGTTCTACCCCTACGGCGCCCAGTCCGGCGCCCATATTGAGATCAAAGTGGGCGAGTTTTCGCTGAAGGAGAGCCAACTTTCCATAAAATGGGCTCCACAAGGCGATAGCATTGGCTCGCCATAAGAATCGATCCGTAAAATCCATCGCCGGGTCGAAGGCATCGAGACGGCGCTCCCGAAGGAATTCGGTCAGCTCTGTGTCGTGGGTCAAAAATCCGGCGTCCATAAAGGCGCCGCCCACCTCAACTCCGAAATAATTGCTGAGATGATAACCGCCTCGAAGCCCTACCGGGAAATAGTAGAAGTTCGGCTCACTGGACAATAGCCCGGTGAAGAGGCCGGCGCTGATGCGCCCTTCTCGCTGGTACATGCGATATTGGAGCACGTCCATATCGCGCTCAGTTGCCCAATATTGCTCCAACTCCTCATCGAGTCCCCCATCGGCATAGGCCGGTGAGGCGAGGAGTACGAGGGCTGCCGTCAATACGGTTGCCAGGCTCAATGTTCTAAAGCAGGTCTTCATATAACACCCTGTCGTGACCTTTTAACTACAGACTCAGCTCGTGTGGCCGTGATCCGTGTTTCCTAAAAAAACCAGCTAACACCAAGGGAGACTTCCGAAGGAGTCGCTGCGCCGCCGATTCCTTCCACCTTCTGAAAGATGAACTGACGAAAGTCGAGGCGAATCCCGGCGTGCTGACCCATATAAACGGCCATTCCGCCACCGACGACACCTTCCGGTTTGGCGGTCGTGTCCAGAGGAGCGTTGAAATCACTCTCCGTCTGGGTGACCACCACACCGGCTCCGCCGACAAAAAAGATGTCGAAATAAAAGAGGCCGGAGTCGGTATAAGCGAATTTTCCGTAGATCGGGCTCCAGGTCACACCGAAGGTGGTGTGAGATCGCTGGGTATCGCCGATCAGCAGATCTCGGGCCGCGATTCCTGAGTCATCTCGAATGATATCGCCCAGGTCAGTGGACCTTCGAAACGCAAAGGAAGTAGACAGCTCAACGCCAATATTTTCCAGGACGTGATAATTGAGGCGCAGTCCGATGGGAAAATATTGCTCGAAGATATTATTGGGAATCATCCCCGCGTAAAAGGAAAGCGCGTAGCGGCCCTCCTTTAAGAATGCGCGTTTTTGAATCGTGTAAATATCGCGCATCTCCGCCCAGTAGAGCGGATCATCATCGCTGCGATCGGGAAGACCCTCCGCCTGCGCTGCTTCTTCGGCGTCGGGGAGATCCTGTGCCAGAGCGGAGCTACTAGCACCAACCAGCAGGAAGGTGAGCAGCATCGTCCACAGGCCGATTTTCGTTCGTCTGGCTTTCACCGTATGCTTCTCCGTTACTGAACTCTTACAGAACTTGTTAGAAAACTGGGTTTTCATTGACTCAGTCCGCCGGGCTAAAGAATACCGGCCGGGTGTCCCGGCTCTCAAGCGCGGCCGATCCACTGCGGGCTCCCCACTGAGAGAACTCGTAGGACTGCACTTGGCCGATCGATACGTCGAGGGAGCCCTGCATCAAAAATGGCTGCTCGGGAAAGAGTCCGGCGGCTTCATCAATGACGAAGTCTACTTCCCAACCCCCTTCCGGAGCCATGGCCAAGCCTCTTATTCGGGAGAAGAGCAGGTCATTGGTCAAGATCGGGATATAGGAGTAGGCCCCGCCGGTTTCACAGGCCATTCGCTGATAATCGTGGACCGGTCCGATTCGTCCGTTCTCGTCTCGCGCGGGCAAACAATAATTCGCCTCCGTATCGGAGGGATGAGTAATTGAGGTTCCGCTGGCACCGGCCCGGAAGAATTGAGGTTGTCGACATTCTTCGAAATTCTTGCACCCGCTATTATCAGTGCATGCGGGCTGGGACTCATAATAGCGGTAGTCGTCGCGCAGAACATCGACGTCCATCGGGGCATCGACCTGAACCACGGAGATCGAAACCCCGAGGTCGTTGGCCTTTTCGATGATCTGGTCGACCGAGACCTGGGCTTCCCGACGTTCGTCATGGCCAGGCACGATGAGGGTTATGGACCGGCTGGTGGCGCTGGCCACTGCCGGGGAGTCAATAAATCCTTGCCGAAGAATCGTCTGAAGCGATCGGTAGACATTGGAACGAACCTGAGCGGGCTGGGAGTCCATCTGTCCAATCGCTTCTGAGACCCGCTCGTTGGAACCTGCCTGGCGACTCCAGGGCGAGGCGTCGGCAGATAGAGCACCGATATGGGACTCCACTTCTGCCACGGAGTCGGCGAAGGACCAGAGGCCGAAATAAGCTGTGCGCCCGTCGGCTTCTACATTCTGCATCAGATTTCCCCACACCGAGCGTAGCTGTCGAATTGCTCCGAATCGATCCAGCGTGGGATCGACGGCGCGATCGGAATCAGTGGACCGGTCGGGGGCCCTGATCTCCTCGCCATCCTCGTCCACCATTCGCAGACTCCCCAGATCTTCGGCGAACCATCCCCGCCAGCGTCCGTCCTGGCTCATGACGACCGCATGGGCCTGAGCCTGATGATCTTCGCCCACAAATCGAGGCTCTCCACTGACGGTCAGGCCCGAGGCATTGCTGCATCGATCGCCTAATCCTTCAGCGCCAGGCACCGATGGGCTGCAGGTAAATGCAGAGGGGCATTCTCCGCCCTCACACCGTTGATCGGGGAAAGAGTACAGACGCCCGTCGGAAAACGAGAAGTCGTCGCGGTCGAGATCGACAGTGGTCAAACTCACCTCCTCACCCGGTTTGATCGGGGTATCGTCGTTGGCCATAAAGACCATCTTCATGGTGGCATCCCCTGAGATCCCTCCACACTGACCACCACCGGGCATCACCGAGACGGGGACCACAGTGCTGAAGCTACGCTCGGGAAACGCGATCAGCGCCACCGTGTCGCAACCGGTCCCCAAAAGTGTGATGGTCATCAAACCGAGAGCCATCCCCA
>SKNI01000335.1 GCA_007120615.1 Myxococcales bacterium
ATTGTTTTGGCCACTGACTGATGCGAGGGCACCGTGGGAAACCAGAAATGGGCAAGTGATGATGACGCCGGCGATTTGCTGGCAGGAATTCTCGATGATACCGCCACCGAGGCCGAAGCCGAGCAGGAACGTATCGCCGCTGAGATCAAGGCTCGCCAGGAAGAAGAGCAGCGGAAAAAAGAAGAAGAAGAAGCCAAAAAACGAGCGGAAGCCGAAGCTCGTCTCTCGGCCGAGAAGGAACGCCTTCAGCAAGTCGAGAAACGGCGGACCCAGAAATTAGAAGCTCTTCGCATCGAAGATCTCAAAGAAAGCGGCCAGTGGAACCCTCCGGAGGAACTCTCCGATGAGAAAGATGAAAAAGAGACTCCACCCGCGGCTGCGCAACGTCCTCCACAGGCTGCCGCTCAACCGGCGCCACGCCCCATGGCTCCGGCTCCGGAGCCAATTCCTCAAAAATCAAACACCGGCCTGGTCATCGGCCTGGCCGCCCTGATCCTCGCCGTGGTTGGCGCCGCCGTCATCGCTTTTGTCGTCCTCCCCGACGGCTACGAAGTTGATAATACGACCTATGCCAAGACGACCTATACCCCGGCACAGAGCGAGATCACCGTCGTGGAATTGGGCTTCGCCCCCCTCCCCGAGAAAAAAGTCGAAGAGGCTCCGGCACCTCGTACCCGTCGGCCTACTCGAACACGACGAGCCCCAACTCCCGCTCCCTCTGAGCCGGAACCCCGTTCCAGACCTTCGTCGAGCCCCGGCCTTGATCTGGACCTCGACACCGATCCTTTCAGCGCCGGACACTGAGCAAATATCTCTTCATCCTGACGGCCCGCCGGAGAAAGTCTTTCTCTGGCGGGCCGTTTTGTTTATATTTGGCCAAGACACTTAGATTCCTGCCCACTTCAACCTTGTTCGGGCCCCATGGCGATCTCCTATCTCGACAACCTGGCTGAAGCTCCAACTCGGTTGCGTAACCGTCATCAGCGCCGATTGCAGCGCTTTCTTCTCGAAGACGTGGACGCTAATCTCTTCATCCTCTCCTGGCTGGAGAACCATGGTGTGGAACCCAGCCGAGCGGACCATTTTGCGTTCTGGGGATTTTTTTCCAGCTCCGGCGGCCTGCGCTCTATTTCCCTCAATATCGCCAATCGGCTGGTGATGCTGGACACCCGAATTGACGATGATGCGCGACGTTTCGGGCTCTTTTTTGGCGAACGAGATCTTCGCTTCCTCCATGTCGTCTCCCGAAGCCGCAGCGTCGAGCCCTTCTGGTCGGTCTACGCCGACCCCAAGCAACCCGACCCTGTGGAAGCTCGGTTAATTCAGCACCAGGAATTATATCGTCTCCAGCCCCAGAATTTTTCGTTTCCCGCCATAAGACAATCTCGAGTTCGCCGGGCCGACGCGAGCGAGATCGACGCCGTATTTTTGGCCAGCGCCCGAATGCACCGCGAAGAAACGCTCGAGGATCCGCTACGCCGCGACGCCGACGCCTTTCGTCGCCATGTGCGCTATCGGATCACCCATGGGCGGACGTTCGTGTGGTTTGATGAATATCGCAGACTGCTCTTTAAAGCCGACATATCTACCCGTTGCGCTCACGGAGCTCAGATCTCTGGCGTATACACCTCTCCCCGGCACCGGAATCAGGGCATCGCCACCCGCGCCATGATCGATATCTGCTCGATTCTCTTCGAAGAAGACCTTCCTCGCTTGACTCTCTACGTAAATGAAAAGAATCATGCTGCTCGCCACGTCTATCAAAAGATTGGCTTTCAATACCTGGCACCCTACCAGACGATTTTTATCGCTCACTGAGTTATCACCCATTTCTGGATTCCCATGGCCTCCGAGCCAATTGAAAAAATAGAACGCTCTGTGGCGCCGTCGGCTCTTCCTTTGACCTGGCTGCGCGACAACCGCGCCCGTCTGCTAAAATTCGCCGGCGTCGGCGCCAGCGGAGTTCTGGTCAACCTGGTGGTGTGCAATCTTGCCATCTTCGTTTTGCTCACCCCCTGGCTGCAAGGAGACCCTTTATTTGTGGTCGCCAACTTTCTGGGGTTTGCCGTCAGCGTTTTCACCAATTTCATCTTCAATGATCGCTGGACCTGGGGAGACCGACAAAAAGGAGGACCACGTCACTTCTTCTACCGAATGGCGAAATATTATTTCACCGCATCGGGAGCGGGCGCTGTACAAATTATCACCGCCTGGCTTAGCCTGACCTGGTTCTGGTCGACCTTCGACCTGGTGATTCTGGGCTTCGATCTGAGCCCGTCCCTTAGTATTCTCACCGGAATCGGATGTGGAATGATTCTGAACTTCGGAGCCAGTCATCTGTGGGCTTTTCGTGACGCCCCTCCACGAGAGACGCTTTAAATCTCATGGTAGTACCGACAATCTTTCGACATCTTGCATTATCCCTTCTGCTCAGCTGCGGGCTTTTATTCCTGGCGTTGATAGGACTTACTGCGTGCTCCTCTCCGGACACACAGCGAAGCGACGAGGAGTTTATGATCGGCCGACCTCCTCCCCCGGAAGAGGACGATCCCTTCTTCGCCCGGGCTCTGCCGGCGGAGGCGGTCCCCGCCGACTCCAGCGGCCGAATCGGTTCCAGTCGTGAACCAACCGAAGTGGCACCGGAGCCCGTTGTGGAAGCTCCTGTCGACGAAGGTCCCGTCGAAAAAGATCCCGTCGAAGAACCGGTCATCCCTCCGGAACATGCCGATGAAGGACGAACCGCCTGTTTCTCCTGCGTTCGAATTTGCGCCGTTGACCACCGCGGACACGCCTCGTGCGGCGAGGATAATGACGACTTGATCTGCGGGTGGGGGAGCCACCGCGACGTCGAAGAAGCCCGGCGTTCCGCCAGCGCTCATTGCGACGCCACCCTTGATATGGCCCGGCAAATGCCCACCTACAGTGAAATCACCGGCTCCTGCCCTCGGGCAACCTGCCAGTAGCAGCATGTACTTCCCCGTCCGCATGAAAAGAAAAGCGTTCTTTGCTCGATGCGGACGAGGACGTCCGCGCTCCGGATAGGTATGAATCCTGCCGCCGATTGACCACCAAATTTCAGGCATGTTACGCTTCGTAATGCTACCACCTAATTCCTCTGTCATCCCTAATTGCCTTAGCCTTCCGGATCTATAATGACCAAGATTTCTTTTCGGTTATCTTCATTACTTACCCTAATTGTATTTATCGTCGCCTGTGGCGAAGGTCAGACCCACACCACCAATTCCAGCTCGGGCGATAACGAAGACTGGAACGTCGGAGACCAACTGGAGTGCGAATCTCCAGAGGAAGAATGCTCCAACCGATGCGTGGACACTTCATCGTCGGTCGAAAATTGCGGGGCCTGTGGAGATGCATGTGCTCCCGGAGATGTCTGCTCTGATGGGGAATGCCAACTCTTCTGCCCGTCGAACCTCAGCGAGTGCGACGGCGGATGCTTTGACACCGACTACGATCCCAGACACTGCGGGGCCTGTGGAAATACCTGTAACGAGGGACAGGCTTGTCTCGACGGCACCTGCAGCGCTGGAAGTTGCAGCGTCGGCCTCGAAGAATGCGACGGATCCTGCAAGGATATACAACTCGACCCCGATCACTGTGGCAGTTGTGGCAACTCCTGCGATTCCGACCAGGCCTGCGTAGCCGGCAGTTGCACATTCAATTGCCCCGGAAGCCAACAAATCTGCGGCAGCGCCTGCCGAGACATCATGACCCACCCCTCCCATTGTGGAAGCTGTAATTCTGCCTGTAATGCCGGAGAGGTCTGTATGGAAGGCAACTGCACCACCTCCTGTGGGGCGGGCCTGACGGAATGCAACCAGGCCTGCGTCGACCTCGACAGCAACCCCTCCTATTGTGGAGGTTGCGACAACTCGTGCACCTCCGGTCCCAACGCTTCCGGCGTTTGCCTCAGCGGCGAATGCGAATTCGTCTGTCACTCCGGCTATAATAATTGTGACGGTGATGCAGACACAGGCTGCGAAACCATCGGCTCCTGTGCTTTTCGCTACCAACGAATCATCGAAGTAAACAACCCCGGACCCGAGAAGACGGACTTCCAGGTCCAACTTACTCTCAACACTACAAGCAGTGTAAACGACGGAAAAATGCGCCCTGATTGCGGCGATCTACGCGTCTTCGATGCCGACGCAATGACGCCGCTCTCGTACTGGGTCGAAGGAGGCTGTGGCACCAACGAGACGGTCATCTGGGTCAAGATCCCCCACCTCGATGCGACCGACACCCGCAACCTCTACATCCGTTACGGAGACACCACCGCCGAGAGCCAGAGCGATGGCCCGGCGGTCTTCGAAGTCTTTGATGATTTTTCAGTCGATACCGAAGCCGAATACACTCTTCACAGCCACCCCTCCTGGTCCGGCGGCCAATTCAACTGGATCACCGGCTCCGAAGTCCTTCGAACCGATACCTCCAATAACGACTTTTTTCTCACTCGAGACGGCACCGACATCTACGAAGAGGACGTCTGGGTCGAAGTGCGAGCCTTCCCCCGAGATAATGACGGCGTGGGCTCCGCGATCTGGGGCGGTGACGAGGACTTTTATACCTGCATCACCAACAACGACTACCCAGACAGACCTATCCTTACAGAGAAGCTGATCTCCATTACCAGCCTGCCCACCGAACACGGGCAATACAACATCCTTCTGGACTTCGGAAACCTCTTAACCCCCCAGAATAACTGGTCCATAATATCGATGGCCTATGACGGCGGATTCTTGCACTGCGCGTTTAATTATATCCGTCAGTCGGCCACCCACAATATCGGCTCTTCTCTGGAAGTAGCCGGTTGGGGATTGGCCTCCTATGCAAATGATCCCGCTGCAGACTACGACTGGTTCCGAATTCGTAAATTCGCTCCCGTTCAGCCCACCGCTACCGTGGGAGACGAAGTCGTTCGGTATTAAAACCCGCTACAAATAGCGCATCCCAGAGTATTCGTAATCTGGGATGCGCGAGTCTCTCCTCCCCCTGCTGTTCTCAGATAATCAAACCAACAACAACATCGGATTCTCCAGATAGCTCTGGAGCTTCTGCAAAAACTGGGCTCCCACTGCTCCGTCGACCACCCGATGATCGCAGGCGAGGCTGATCTTCATCCGGGTTCCGATGACGATCTGGTCGTCCTGGACCACGGGGACTTTCTGAACCGATCCGCAGGCCAGAATCGCCGCATCCGGCGGATTGATCACCGCCATAAAGTCATCGATGCCGTACATCCCCAGATTGCTGATGGAGAAGGTATGAGAGCTGTACTCTTCGGGCTTGAGCTTTTTGTCGCGGGCCCGGCCGGCTAACTCGCGGATCTCTTGTGCGATGGCGCCCAGGCTCTTCTGATCGGCGTTTCGCACGGTCGGCGTGATCAACCCGTCCTCGATGGCCACGGCGACGCCGATATTGACCTCGTCGAATTGATAAACGCTATCTCCGGTGAACGCTGAATTCATCGCCGGAAATTCAGCCAGCGCTGCCGCCGCTGCTTTGACGATGATATCGTTGACCGAGATCTTGACTCCCGCATCGGCCGCCGCAAGGTGAGCGTTGATCTCTTTTCTCTTCTCCATGGCCGTAGCCATGTCGATAACCTTGGTGAGGTAGAAATGAGGCGTGGACTGCCACACTTCGACGAGCCGACGAGCGATCGCCTTTCGCATCTGACTCAACGGCTGCGACTGTCCGGGAACCATGCTGACATCGGCGCCCACAAGCTCCGCAGACGGACGACGCCCGGCAGGGGGAGCCTTCCTGGCCGACTCTACATCACGCTTGATGATCCGACCGCCGGGGCCGGAGCCCGTAATTGCACTCAACTCAAGGCCTTTATCCTCGGCCATTCGCCGAGCAAGGGGACTGGCCTTTACCCTTCGACCGTCACCGGCCGTTTCCATGGCAGCCGTCGTCGAGACCTCTTTGGACTCCTCAGCAACGGGCTCCGCGGCCTCAGGAGCTTCTTCGGCAGGCTCTTTCTTTTTCTTTGCCGCAGCCCCGGCATCTTTCAGAAATTCGGAGATGTCTTCTCCGGCCTCCCCGATCACCACGAGCGGATCGCCAACCCGTACGGTCTGCCCGGGCTCGGCGAGCAATTTAAGAATGGTGCCCGTATAAAAAGACTCCATCTCCATGGTCGCCTTATCGGTCTCCACCTCTGCCAGGATCTCGCCCTCCTCTACGGAGTCACCTTCTTGCTTGAGCCACTCGGCGAGGGTTCCCTCTTCCATGGTTGGACTGAGGGCCAACATTTCCATCACTTCAGCCATCTCGTTGCCTCGAAATCAAAAAAAGTTACTGCTCATGCACCACACCGGCGGTGATTGTAGTCGCTACTCAGAGATAGCAAACCTTGCGAATGGCCTCGATGATCTTCTCCTCCGACGGAAGAGATTCGGGCTCCAGATTATAGGCGTAGGGCATGGGGATATCGCGTTGATGAACCCGAGCCACCGGCGCGTCGAGCCAGTCGAAGAGCTCTCGAGAGATCGACTCCGCCACCGATGCCCCCACCGACGCCCAGGGCCATCCCTCTTCGGCGACGACCACTCGATTGGTCTTCTTCACCGACTCCGCCACCAGCGCTTTGTCGATAGGGCGAAGGGTCCTGAGGTCCAAGACTTCCACCTCGATCCCGTGCTCTTCTGCCATCTGTTCGGCGGCAGCAAGGCAGAGGTGAATCGTTCGACTCCAGGAGATCACCGTGCAATCGGCTCCTTCCCGTTTGATTTCGCCTTTGCCTACGGGGATCAGATATTCTTCTTCGGGAACCGGCCCCTTAAAACCATACAGGACCTCCGACTCGATAAAGATCACCGGATCGGGATCTCGAATCGCCGTCTTGAGCATTCCTTTGGCGTCGCGAGGCGTGGAAGGCATCATCACTTTCAGCCCGGGAATATGCGCATAATGCGCCTCCAGCGACTGCGAGTGTTGCGCTGCCAGTGATCCACCGGCACCTCCCGCTCCCCGAATCACCAGCGGGCAGGAGAGCTGACCGTCGGACATATATCGCGCCTTGGCGGCGTGATTGACCACCTGGTCGAGGGCTAGAATTGCAAAATTGAACGTCATCATCTCGATGACCGGCCTGAGTCCGGCCAGCGCAGCGCCCACGCCCAGTCCGGCAAACCCGGCCTCCACGATCGGGGTATCAATGACTCGTCGGGGTCCGAATTGGTCGAGCAATCCCTTGCTCACCTTATAGGCGCCGTTATATTCGGCCACTTCCTCGCCCATCAGAAACACGTCTTCGTCGCGTTTCATCTCTTCGGCCAATGCCTCGTTTAGAGCTTCTCGAAAGGCTATCTCACGCATGAACGTCTCGTCTTATCAAAATTTCGACCGGACGGGTGCGCCCGGTAGCAATTAACAATCCAGTCATTTCTATTTCGTTCAATCCCGACGAACCAATTCAGTCGATCTCAGCGGGCCACTCCACATAGACGTTGTCCGTCAGAGTGCTCACATCGGGGAAGTCCGACTCATCGGCGAATTTCACCGAATCCTTGACCACCTTCTCCATCTCATCATCGATGGCGTCGATATCTTCCTGTGTGAGGATATCTTCATTGACCAGCCAATTTCGCAGCCGAACGATGGGATCGCGAAGGTCTCGAACTTCGTCGACCTCTTCTTTGGTTCGGTAGGTAGCCGGGTCGGTCATGGAATGTCCGTGATAGCGATAGGTGCGCACGTCCAGCCAGGTCGGACCTTCTCCGGTGACGGCTCGCTTTCTAGCGCGACTGATGGCGTCCCACACGGCGAACACATCCTGCCCATCGACGGTCTCGCTGGCCATATCGTAGGAGAGGGCCTTCTTCTCCAATTCTTTCACCGCGCTTACTCTTTCCAGAGCAGTTCCCATCGCGTACTCGTTATTTTCCACGATCGCGATGAGCGGTAGATTCCAAAGAGCCGCCATATTCAGCGTCTCGTGGACAATCCCCTGATGGATCGCTCCGTCACCCAGATAGGAGAGACAGACCGCTTCTTCATCCCTATATTTCGCGGCGAAGGCTACTCCATTACCCAGCGCGATCTGACCGCCGACGATTCCCCAGCCGCCCAGAAAATTACGCTCCACATCATAGAGATGCATCGAGCCGCCGCGGCCACCGGCGCAACCGGTCTTTTTCCCGAAGAGCTCCGCCATCACCCCATTGGGCTCCATACCTCGAGCCAGGGCGTGACCATGCTCCCGGTAATGAGTAACCACGTAATCGTCATCGGTGGCTGCCGTCATCGATCCCACGGCCACCGCTTCCTGACCGGAATAGAGATGACAAAATCCTTTTATTTTTCGTCGCTGATAAGCCCGCCCGGCATGCTGCTCAAAGCGGCGCTGCAGCACCATGCTTCGGAGCATCTCGATGATCTTCTCATCGCCCAACTCTTCGCGGGCCTTCGTGGCGAGTTCCTCATCCAACTCTTCGATCTGGATGTGGTCGTCTGTCGTTTCGGTCGTCGTTTCGGTCTTGGCCATGTGTCCTTCCAAATCAATATCGTCATTTTCTGGGCCTGTAGCGATGTCCTCAATCAAGCCCAAATAGTAATTATTCAAAACAGCACGGGCATCGGCTCTGACAAAGGTGTAGTTCGCCCTCATGCTGGCGTCAAGATTGTCCCCTAAGATCGGTGTGCTATATAGTGCCATGAGGAGAAAGAATACTCGCTCTACAGGGACACGCTTTTGACTGAAAATCAGACGGATGAAGAATCAGAGGAGATCCTCTTTGAGGATAACGTGGAACGCCGGTGGGCCGAGTCCCCTGCTGTGAGCGGCGTCGATCCTGAGCTGATGGAAGCCCGACGCGGTGAAGATTACCGCGGCGCTGTCCGGCCCGAGGGCGAAAAGCCCGCCGCGTTCTCGTCGTTTCTAATCCCCTACTCCGCACTCCTAACCGGCCCACTGGTCGCCGCGCTGGTCACAATCCTGGCCGACGGTCGTCCTCCCCGGGCCCGTCACGCCGTAGCCGTTTTTTCGGTGGGGGTCGTAGGCTGGCTCCTGAATCAAGGGATGGACTCCATCATCGGAGTCTGGATTCCACAGACTCGTCAGGGCCCCTTTCAGCTGGCTGTACTCATCGCTGTGGGAGTCGCCCTCTGGGCCATCTATGTCTTCTGGATGAAAGGCCGCCGAGGCCAGGATAAAAAGACCCTGAGCCAGTCGGTCATCGTCCTGGTAGTGCTCTCCGGGGCCTATTGGTTCGGACAGGATATGAGCTGGTGGACCTGGCTGGGACGATGACTCGATCTACTTCTCTGCTTCATCTTCCGGGCAACTGACCACATAGAGCGGACAGGGTACCCGACGCATGACCCGCTCCGCCGTATTTCCGATAAAGAAGCGGGACCATCCCTGCCGGCCGTGGGTTCCCATAAAGAGAAGATCTGCCGAACTATCTTCGGCCATCGTCAAAATGGCCGTAGCC